>QIGV01000092.1 GCA_003230085.1 Gammaproteobacteria bacterium | reverse complement strand
AAGAGCATTGCTGATCAGACCAATCTACTCGCTCTCAATGCCGCTATCGAGGCCGCACGCGCAGGTGAGCAAGGCCGTGGGTTTGCCGTGGTAGCCGATGAGGTGCGCACTCTGGCTCAGCGTACCCAACAATCCACTGGAGAAATCGAGGACATGATCGAAAAATTCCAGTCCGGGACAAGCCAGGCTGTCAGCGTGATGGAAACCAGCTGTACACAAGCCCGAAAAACTGCCGACAATGCTGCATCAGGAGGGACAGCCCTGGAGAACATTACCCGAGATGTCTCGACAATTACAGACATGAACCACCAGATTGCTGCAGCCTCCGAAGAGCAAACGGCTGTTACCGATGAGATCAATAATAATATCCACAATATCTCTCAAATGACTGATGAAACCGCCCAGGCAATACAGCAGATTGCAAGCGCCAATGAAAAACTCGCCGAGCTAGCCAGAAACTTTCAGGGAATGTCCCAACAGTTCAATGCGTAGCATTGCTGTCATGCCGGTAAGTCAGTGTTGCGCTGAATAGCGCTAGTCAAGTGGGCACGCTATTTTTGCCCGCTCTACCGGGCTTTATGACACTCCGCCAAGCTATATAAAGCTCCACCTCTTGTATCCCGCATCTCTTCTCCTGTATCTTTACCTCACCTCCCTTAATGACTGTGTGAGAATTAGACCATGACCAATACATTCAAGATCGCCGGGCTGCTTTTTATTATGTTGAGTGCCACTTCATCACTGGCAGAAGACACGCCTGACCCCCACCCGCGTTTTCTAATGGAAACCAGTGAAGGTAATATCACGCTGGAACTGGATCGGAACAAGGCCCCTATCAGCGTTGAAAATTTTCAGCAATATGTGGCTGACGGTTTCTACGATGACACCATTTACCATCGTGTCATCAAGGATTTCATGATCCAGGGAGGCGGCTATACCGTTGACTTCAAAAAGAAGAAATCCCGCGCGCCCATCAAGAACGAGGCGGACAATGGTCTTAGTAACCGGCGCGGCACGATCGCTATGGCACGCACCTCGGACCCTCACTCAGCCACGGCCCAATTTTTTATCAATACTACCAACAACCGCTTTCTCGACTTCACATCGCAGTCTCAGAAGGGGTGGGGCTACACTGTATTCGGCAAGGTTATCTCCGGCATCGATACCGTACAGCGCATTCAAAGCCTACCCACTGGACCTGGGGGCGTGATGCCCAGAGATGTACCTAATCCGATAGTCGTCATCAAGAAAGTTTCGTTAATCAGTAAGGGTACGCCCACCAGTCAATAATAGTGATTAAACGCCTGAAAGAGCGGCCTTGATCATCCCAACAAGCCCTTCGATATGCAGGCTGCTGTCATTCAGTGCCGGGATATATTCAAATGTTTTACCTCCCGCCGATAAAAACAGGTCCCGGTTGAGCATATTGATTTCCTCCAGGGTTTCCAGGCAATCGGAGGAAAACCCGGGGCAAATGACGTTGACGTCGCTGATTCCCGAGCGCGCCAGTGTGCGCAAGGTTTCATCCGTATAAGGCTGCAACCATTGCTCCCGCCCGAAACGGGACTGGAATGCAAGTTGCCACTCACCTTCAGACAACTGTAAAGCTGTTACTACTCGCCGTACGGTTTGCTGGCATTGCTCATAGTAGGGGTCTCCTGCCAGGCGGGTACGGTCCGGCATGCCATGAAATGAGAACAGTAAAAACCTTGCTCCCCCTTGTGTCTCCCATGCCTGCCTGATGCTTGCCGCTAGCGCATCGATATACCAGGATTGATCATAATAGTGAGTAGTCTTGTGTAATTCGGGTGGCTCAGGCCAGGCGCTCAACGCCTTCCCCACGGCATCGTATGTCGAGGCCGTAGTCGCCGATGAATACTGTGGGTACAGTGGCAACACCAACAGGCGCCTGACCCCTGCAAGACGTAATTCCTCCAGTGCTACGGGAATGGAAGGATTACCATAGCGCATTCCCAAGACAACAGGTACTTGTGGATAATCCTGAGACAAGATGCCTTGTATGCAGGCATGCTGCTTGCGGCTGATTACCAGCAAGGGTGAACCTTCATCGGTCCAGACACGTTGATAGGCGCGGGCCGAACGGGCAGGTCTAGTCCTCAGGATGATACCGTGCAGAATCAGCCACCACAGCCCGCGGGGCAGGCTCACTATTCTGGGATCCCAGAGAAACTCCCTCAGATAACGCCGAGTAGCCGCGGCATCCGGCGCATCCGGCGTGCCCAGGTTGGTCAGCAGTACCCCATCCAGTGGCCGATTAGTCTCCGGATTTTTCATCCATCATCAGCAATAAAGCATTCATCCGCCTGACAAACAGTGCTGGGTCTTCGAGCTGACCACCCTCACTGAGCAGGGCTTGATCAAAAAGAATGCCTGACCAGTCCGAAAATCGCTGCTCATCCTGTTCACCCCTGATCTTTTTAAGCAATGGATGGAGCGGGTTGATCTCTAATATCGGCTGGGTAACAGGCACTTTCTGTCCTGCTGCTTCCAGCATCTTACGCAGGTTATTGGCCATATCTTCCTCCTCCACCACAAGGCAAGAGGGAGAATCAGTTAAACGATGCGTCACTCTGACATCCTTGACCTTGTCACCCAGCTTTTCCAGAATTTTGTCAGTCAGGGCTTTATAATCGTCGGCTGCTTTTTCGAACGCCGCCTTCTCTTCCTTGTCTTCCAGCTCGCCCAGGTCCAGATCACCCTTGGCGACAGATCGCAGCGGTTTACCTTCGTACTCTGACAGACCAGACAACATCCATTCATCCACTCGGTCGCTCAGCAGGAGTACTTCGATATCCTTTTTCAGAAAAACTTCGAGATGCGGGCTACTTTTAGCAGCGGCAAAACTATCCGATGTGATGTAGTAAATCGCATCCTGACCCTCTTTCATCCGAGAGATATAATCATCCAGGGAAATATTCTGTTTGTTATCACTATCACCTGTGGCCCCAGTGCCCCCGAGGTTAAGCGTTGATGAAAAGCGCAGTAATTTGGCAATTTTCTCGCTATTTGAACGGTCTTCTGCTGGCCCTTCCTTCATAACCTGACCAAACTCACCCCAGAATTTTTGATATTTCTCCGGATCATTTTTCGCGAGTTTTTCTAATAACCCCAATAGCTTCTTAACCGATGCGCCACGAATCAAGTCAATTTGTTTATTACGCTGGAGAATTTCCCGTGACACGTTGAGGGGCAGGTCATCAGAATCCACGATGCCACGTACAAAACGTAGATAGTTGGGCATCAGTTGTTCTGCATCATCCATGATAAATACCCGGCGTACGTAAAGCTTTATGCCGTGCCGACGATCTCTGTCCCAAAGATCAAACGGGGCCCGCGCAGGCAGGTAAAACAGGGTTGTATAGGATTGACGTCCCTCTACCTGAGAATGAATATGAATCAATGGGTCCTCAAAATCATGGGCAATATGCTTGTAAAACTCATTGTAATCTTCAGCACTGATCTCTTTCTTGCTACGCATCCATAAGGCAGAGGCGCGATTGACAGTCTCCTCGATATTCTTGTTATCTTTGTCTTCATCACCCTCAGTTTCCATGATAATAGGCAAAGTAATACTGTCTGAATATTTTTGAATAATGTTGCGTAAGCGGTAGCCATCGAGAAATTCATCTTCATCCTTTTTTAGATGCAAGACGATCTCCGTTCCTCGCCCTGCCTTCTCCACAGTCTCAAGCGTATAACTGCCTTCGCCGTTGGATTCCCAGCATACGCCATGCTCTGCGCCAAGACCGGCGCGCCGGGTCGTCAAGGTCACCTTGTCGGCAACAATAAAGGAGGAGTAGAAACCGACGCCAAACTGTCCAATCAGCTGCGAGTCCTTTGCCTGATCACCGCTCAGGGATTCAAAAAACTGGCGTGTCCCCGACTTGGCAATGGTGCCAATATGATCTATCACATCCTGACGGGTCATCCCGACACCGTTATCGGTTACAGTCACCGTGCGAGAAGTCTTGTCATAGGAGACGTGAACCTTAAGCTCACCGTCATTTTCGTACAGCGCATCATCCGTCAATGCTTCAAAACGCAATTTGTCACAGGCGTCCGATGCATTTGAAATCAGCTCGCGCAGAAAAATTTCCTTATTAGAATACAAAGAGTGGATCATCAGATGGAGCAACTGACGGGCTTCTGTCTGAAAATCCAGGGTTTCTTTATGTGTGTCTACAGCCATGGTTGTGCTTTACTCCAAATACAAAACTAGTGGAACATGGAGGCATTATACTCGCAAATAGGGGGGGATATTCAATGATCTGAGCGGTGCGTGGTGCACGACCACAAAAGACTCGCTTTCTATCCGGGTCTATGATTGAATAAATTCAAAATACCCCCGGTTAATAATGAAAATAGACACTGTCACAACATCACCATTTTCTGGCCAGAAACCCGGGACGTCGGGACTACGGAAAAAAGTCAGCGTATTTCAACAAGCGCATTACCTGGAAAATTTTGTCCAGGCATTATTCGATACCCTGCCGGGCGCGCATGGTAAAACCCTGGTGATCGGCGGAGATGGTCGCTACTACAATAACAATGCTATTCAGACCATTCTGAAAATGGCGGCGGCCAAGGGCTTCGGCACCGCCCTGGTAGGACAGAATGGCCTCCTCTCTACACCAGCGACCTCCTGCATCATTCGCAAGTACCAAGCCTATGGCGGTATCATTCTCTCAGCCAGTCACAACCAGGGCGGCGGGACCCGCGCCTGAAAAGCTGACCGATCAGATTTATCAAAACACCCTCGAAATCAGCCGTTACCTCAAGATTGAAGTCCCTGACATACCTCTTGATACCCTCGGGGAATATCACATGGGTGATATGTGCATCAAGATCATCGACCCGGTTGATGACTATGCTCATCTGATGGAAGAGCTGTTCGACTTTGACCTGATAAAATCCATGCTAGAGGAAGGTCTGTTCACGCTCTGTTTTGATGCCATGAATGCGATTACCGGCCCCTATGCCCACGCCATACTGGAAGACCGTTTGGGCGCCATGCCAGGCACCGTCATCAATGGCATACCGCTGCCCGATTTTGGTGGCGGACACCCGGACCCGAACCTGACTTATGCAAAAGAGCTGGTGGATATTATGTATGATATCAGCGCGCCAGATCTTGGCGCCGCCTCCGATGGCGACGGCGATCGCAACATGATTCTGGGCAAAAGTTTTTTTGTGAACCCCAGTGACAGCCTGGCTATACTGGCTGCCAATGCCCACCACATACCCGGCTACCGAGATGGTCTTGCCGGTGTCGCACGCTCTATGCCCACCAGCCTGGCCATCGATCGTGTCGCCGAAAAGCTGGGCATCGACTGCTATGAAACCCCGACCGGCTGGAAATTTTTTGGCAATCTACTGGATGCCGGCAAGATTACCCTGTGCGGGGAAGAAAGTTTTGGCAATGGTTCTAATCATGTCAGGGAAAAAGATGGCTTGTGGGCAGTTTTGTTCTGGTTGAATCTCATTGCAGTGCGCCGCCAGTCCGTCGAGACGATCACCCGTGAACACTGGCAAACCTACGGGCGAAATTTCTATTCCCGTCATGACTATGAAGGGATGGACAGTGTGATCGCTGAAGAGATCATGTCAGACCTACGCGGTAAAATACCGGGGCTGGCCGGCAAATCAATAGGGGAATACAAGGTCATACTGAGCGATGATTTCAGCTATACCGACCCTGTGGATCACAGCAACACCGAAAAACAGGGGCTGCGCATTGTATTTACAAAAGGCGCCCGTATCATATTCCGAATGTCGGGCACTGGAAGTGATAGCGCCACCTTGCGCATTTACATGGAAAAATTTGAACCCGATCCGTCTCAGCATGATCAGGATCCACAGGAAGCATTGGCGGACATGATCATGATCGCCAATGAACTTTCCGGCATATTGAAACGCACTGGTCGGGGTGCCCCGACCGTTGTTACCTAGTGCGGTGTAGGTGTAGCGAATAACATTAGAACATCATAAAGGCCCAGTTCAGGGTAACTTCCGTCACATCATCGGATATATCAAATGATTTTTTGTTTACTTCCAACGTAATCGCATTGGTTTCATCTACATCAAAACGTAATGCGGCTACATTGCCGGAATAGGACTCGCTACCCAGCACATTGAAATAGCTGTCATTGTCATCAATAGACAAATCCTCGTAGCGATAAATCAACTTCCAGTATTCTGTAAAACGATACCCCAGCTGAATATAGAAGGCATCAGCATCGCCATCGTCTCCTGCAATACCCCCGGTTTCATCCTGATTATCATAGTAGTAATATTCGGCCAGGGCATCAAAGGCATTTTTTTCAAATCGCAGATCCAGACCGAATACTGATGTCGTTGCGATATCACCTCCCTTGGCAACGGTGCCGCCATCATGATCGTGCAGTTTATTACTCATGGCAAACAGTCCTAATTGCAACGGAATTCTGGAAATATCGTAGGTCATCCGGCCAAAAAAGGATTTATCATCCGTAGTATCGTTCGTATTGGCGATCAGGATTTCCCGTTCGTCTATAGGCCGCGATGTCTTAACGGCGGTACTGTTGGCAACACCAAGCTCATAGCTCAAAGCGGTGCCTATCTCGCCAGTAGCCATCAGGCCTACCATATGCAAGGGCAGAGTGGCAGAATCGCCATCCTCAAAATCCAGAAAAGCAGGCCGGGAAGGCGTATCCTGAATGAGTACGCCATGGTGAAAATTTCGATTCCAGTAACCCAGCGGTGCATGAAATCGTCCGGCGCCCAACTGAAAAGCATTGGAGAAACTTCGTTTAATCCATAAACGCTCGACATCTACCACAAAGGAGTTGCCATCTTCCTCGAAGACAACTTCAATAAATGCCATGGTATTGTCTGTAATATTCTGGGCACCATATAGATCCAGCCCGCCAAGAACAAAGCTGCTGGCATCGTCACTATCATCATTAGTGACGAAACTAACATCGCCGAATACACCCAACTCCACACCATGGCTGGGTACTATTGGGGAAAATACTAAAATGACTATAAGGATATAGGCATGTGCAGCTCTAGGCAGAAAATTCATAACAAAACAACCCATAGAATCAAGTGACATTTCATTACTTAATCTTCACTGAATAGGACTTTTACATGAGCGGTATCGGAAACCTCGCCAATATATCCGACCCGTACATTTTTAGTATCGTTTACCCAGCGAATCACCTCTTCTTCATTGGGAAGTATCTTTGGTGGCATACCTTTCCCGGTAAAAACACGCTTTGCCCAGTAGGCCCTCATTTGACGCTCTGACTTACGCATAATTTTTTTGTAAAACTCTATTCTTGCCGGATGCCCTACTGGCAAATCAACGATATGCGCAGCCGACCCATCGGGCAAACTGCGTCTTCTCCCATAATATAAATCCCTGACGTCTTTTAAACTCAAAGAGGCTGCAGCACTTTTCGGCTTGCTAATCACATTGACTTCGGCATATGCAGACGATATTACGCTTGATAGATACAGGATAACTATCAGGCAGAGAGTTCGGGTATAGCGGACTAGTTGATTTGATACGAGATGCACTGTAACTGTTTGTCGTTATTGTCAGTGATAAAAATAAGGGGACTCGGGTGAATACGTCATTATTGTCAGAGGCTACAGTGAGCCGAAGCCCACTACGAAAAGACTCTACTATATATTTCTAACTTTACTCTCAAGGGCGCTCGCTGGCATCCTCCAGGACACCGGAGCGTTCAAAGGCACCTGCTTACTACGGGGTTACAGGCGCCTTTGAGAATAAAAACCAGGATCGACGTTGAATAGTTCAACCAGAGATCCCTGAATAATAACTCGCACAAACAAAGATACGAAACTGGCAGAGATCATACTGTAAACTTGGATACCAGTCCATTTAGTTGTGTGGTCATTGCGGAGACATCTTCACTGGCGCGCAATAGTTGATCGCTGCTGTCGGAGGTTTGCACCGCCACGTCGTTAATCTCTACAATGCTACGGCTAATCTCCTCAGCCACTGCCGTTTGCTCTTCAGCGGCGCTGGCAATCTGGGTATTCATATCATTGATTGTCGTCACCATCTCGGTGATGGAAACCAGTGATGTGCCCGCCCGGGATGATTCGTCCACACTGATCTGAGCCTGCTCACAGCTGGCTTTCATAACCCGCTCCGCCTTCTCGGCGCCAGACTGGAGTTTCTCGATAATCTCCTGGATTTCCTGAGTAGATTGCTGGGTACGCTGTGCCAATGTGCGTACTTCATCGGCTACTACTGCGAAACCACGTCCCTGTTCGCCCGCCCGCGCCGCTTCGATTGCAGCGTTGAGTGCCAACAGGTTGGTTTGTTCTGCAATCGCTTTGATGACATCCAGAACCGTACCGATATTATCGCTATCAGCTGCCAGTTGATGAATCACTTTAGCAGCCTCATCGACATCACTGGCCAATTTATCAATGGTCGCTACCGCCTGGGACACCACCTGTTTGCCATTGCCTGCTTCATCATCTGCTGCCTGTGCGGCACCGGCTGCATCACCGGCATTTTTCGCAACTTCATGCACAGTAGCCGACATCTCATTCATTGCCGTTGCAACCTGATCAATATCAGTTTGCTGCTTGATAACCCCTTGCCTGGATTGAGCCGATACGGTTGACATCTCCTCGGATGCACTGCCAAGACGTCCTACAGACTCTGTGATCTCACTAATCAGTCCCTGCAGCTTTTCTACAAAACGATTAAATTCAGTCACTAGCTCACCCACTTCATCATGGGATTTGCTTTCCAGACGCTTGCGAAGATCGCCCTGTCCAGAAGCCATTTCACGCAGTGAAACAATGACATTTTGTAAATTACTGGTAATTGATGTGCTCATATACATCCCCAGCAAACCAAGAATCACCGCCATGGCTATGGCAATGCTCACACCGGTAATCAATGCCTGCTGAGAAGTCTCATTGGCTTGAGTGATTGTGCTGTTAAATCTTTCATAGGCCATCTTTTTAAAAGATGCCCGGGATGATTTAAATCTATCTCGCGCGAGATTCATCGCATTAATGGTATCTCTGGATTGTGCTAATACAACTGTGCCGGCAACCATATCCCGGGAAAAGTTGTAGGCTATCTTGAAATAATTCGCAAAGACTTGTGTAAGCTGGTCGACATCACTCTGCAGGCGAGGATCCAGCTCAGCAATGTCTTTCAGATTATTATGGAACTGGCTGGCAAATTCCTTTGCCTCTTCCAGCGGCTCTTCATCCATGGTGCCTACTGCAGTATTAATGGCATCGATAGTGCGCAACGCAATATTTTCGTTTTTCTGTACCTTGTCGAGAACCGGGAAATGGAGGTCTCGAATCTCGCCCAGACGCGCTGAATTCTCCGAATTGACGTAATAGTTAAAAGACAGGTAGGCTGCAAACCCCAGTATCCCAACGCATACAATCGATATAATTTTATACTTGATGGACAGATTATTCGCGAAATTCATTATTACTTCCTCATCATAATGTTTCTGGCATCACTTTCTAAGTGATCGTCCCGGATCGATGCGACATAACATAGACGCCAAGCTTTAAAATATCTTTCCTGAGACACGCTCCTCATAAATGATATCGGAAATCACTAGGAGAACTTTAAAGATAAGATAATAATTACTGACCGATTATTGCAAAGCTATTTCAACAGGCCCACCTTTGTAAAACATAAAGGCCTGTAGCCTGGAATTCGATACATCCTGTTTTTTTAATCAAAAAAAACCTCCCATACCTGTTTGATATGGGAGGCAGGATACACCAGTAATACGGTGCTTAATGCGGTGCTTAATTCGCTGTATAGATTACCTTCACAGAACCACCTACGGAAGCGCTGTCGACATAACCAATAGCCCCTTTCCTGGAACTGACAAAGTCAATGACAGCCTGGTCATCAGAAACCACCTCTGGCGGGCTCCCTTTACCGGAAAATACCCGTGATGCCCAATATTGCAGGACCTTGGCGCTGGACTTGCCGAGCACCTTATCATTAAAGCTATCGTAGACTGCTGAAGATTCCGTCTGATTCACGGGTATGGCGCTCTCCCCGGTAGGCAAGCTTTTAACTTTACCCAGAAAGATCGATTTAACCTGTGACTGCGAGAGACTGTCGAGGCCGGTGCCCGGAGACACGATGACTACAACCCCTGCCGATGCCTGGCTAACCAGGAAGAGCGTCAATCCTACCGCGAATATCTTGAACATATTCCGATTACCGGAAGATTGTCTGTATGTTTTAGTTACCTTGTTCATCGTCTTCCCTCCTTTAGAATACCGTATCAACGGCAAGACTGAACATGTTAGTAGAGTCCTCGTCAGGGGTGTTTTCAAACAAACCCATGCCGTCGGTATCGATTTGGCTGGCCTCGAGCTTAACTACAACCTTGTTGGAGACATTATAGTTCAACCCCAGAGTCGTGATCTGTTGCCCGTCGCCATTATCCCGCTCCCAATCCTGATAGGTGATATGAGGCAGAAACTTATTGAAGCGATATCCCAGTGTGGTATACCAGGAATCAGAGTCGCCCACCGCCATACCCATCATCTCGAAATCCATCTTCACTCTTGCGGCCTCGGCGTAGACCAGAAAGTTATTCCAGTCGACCTTAACACCACCTGATACCGCCTCATGCGTCTGGTTATTCATGAGCGCCATCATCGCGTTCATGCCAGGATTAGTCTTCATATCGCCCTGGTATGCGGACAGCTGAAACATGACGGTGTCGTCCCAGTTGGCGCGACCAGTAAGACCGATCATATTCTTGATGGTCATCTGCTCCAGGTCCACCTGCCCACCATATAGATCCAGTCCCCAGGTCCAATCCCCAGTCATGTGATCCCATAATAGGCTGGCGCCAGTATAGGATTCACGGGTCGCCTGCGGCCCCTGCAACATATCAGAATAGATTGCTATTGGTGCCTGAATCCAGGGATAGGCCACGCCCACCTCCACATATTCATTGACTAATCCGACTGGATATTTGATTTTACCTGCACGTAGCGAAAAATCCTGGTTCAACTGGAAGCTGGCAAAGGCCCAATCTATATGTGTGGCATAGGAGTTATCCTGATTGGACGAGAAAAGCTGCGATGCCACTGTTACCCTGTCGGAAAGCTGCGACATGATATTGAGGCCCAGCTTGGTCCCGTAGAAACTGCCATCATCATTGATACCAGATTCACTTTCCTTGCCCAGCCATGCCTCACTTTGATCAGTGACGCTGTAGCGGGCGGAAAAGAATCCGTCCAGGCGGGTTCGATCAACCCATGTCTCCGCCCATAGTGACTGCACGGGCAGCAGCAACCCCAGGATAACCCCGGTTTTCAATAATTGCGTTCTGCGTTTACACTCCATTTTTTATCTCCTTAGTCATGTTTTCCTTTTATTTCACAAGCTGCCCATCTCTTAGGGGGTTGAACCATCCGTATCGCACGTATTGCACAATCCTGGCGCATTAACCGCTTTACTAAACCACGTTGGCGGCATCAACTTTCAGAACTTTAGGGAGTGCACCAATATTGTTCAGGTCAATTTCTGATTTAATCTGACAACACTCCGCTACCTATATTTAAGAATAACCTGAACTGGCTGAATACCAACTGAACAGCACGGTGCATGATGTATTCCTTATAATCAAGCCTTCAACCCCAGCATCAGATCCATAACATTGGTGCCGGTGACACCAGTCCTGAACAAGTCACCGCTGGTGTCCAGGAATCTTCCGGCATCTGCCTGTTGCAAACATCCAGTCACATCCAGTCCCAGATCGATGCCGCGCTGAATAGTGCTGCCATCAATCAAGGCACCGGCTATGCCTGTGCACCCCTGAGCAGGGTCTATGCCCCAGAGGGTATCACCCGGACCATCACTACCATCCGTGCCCGCGGCCAGAAACAGATACTGCTGTTGCCATTCAAGCTGCAATAACCGGGCCATATGCAGGGCCAAGTGTTGGCACCGCCCCCCTTGCCCAGGGTTGGGGGGAAGGCGTACTGTCGTTTCACCACCCCAGACGTATAGACCCGGCGGCCCGGATTTAAGTTGCTGCGCCAATGCGGCAGCGACCACTATTACATCGCCTGTGATTTCTCCGTCAAAACGATGGACCGGGTATCCTAGCCGTTGGGCACTCTGCTCAGCGGCACGCCGGGCTGTTCTGGATGTTGCGACGATCGAAGTATGGAACTCTAATGCGGGACTGTCATAAGAAGACAAGTCGGGTGGCACCTTATTCAGCAGGCGTACCAACCAGCCCGGCAGTTCTGCCATTGTCGCATCCGATATGGGATCACTGGCGCCGGCAAGCAAGCCGGAACCAATGACTGACACATCATCACCAGGTACGTCAGAAATCAATAAATTCCACAGCGGCCGGTCCGGCAAAGCGCTGGCGAGACGCCCGCCCTTAATACAAGACAGAGACTTACGCACCCGGTTGATCTCGTGAATAGGCAAGCCCGATGCCAGCAGCCATTGATTAACACGCTGAATTTCAGCCAGGCTCACCCCATCGGGCAATACCTCGACTACCGATGAGGCGCCTCCGGAAAGCAGAAACAAGAGTGTTGTATCAGGGGGCGGCTGTTGAACAAATTCCAGCAAGGCATCCCCCGCTGCAAGGCTATTGCGATCCGGTATAGGATGTCCGGCCTCAATCAGCCTGAGTCCGGGATATGCCTGCCCGATACCTTGCCCGTATCCATGCCGGGTAATGATCAACGATGCCGGGATGGCGTTACCAAGCTGTTCATAAGCACCGCGTGCCATTGACGCTGCGGCCTTGCCAATGGCAACCAGGTAGATCGAACCAGAGATATGATGTTTGCGCAGAAATTTGGCGACAGAGAGGCGCCCCTCAACCGCTGCTATCGCTGCCTGATAGACAGCAAGCAGATTTTTGCGGTGATCATCTAGTTGCAATTATTCTGGAATCCTTAGCTGGACAATTCCTTTAGCCTGGCCTAAATTTCATCCGCGCACCGATAGCGCCCATCATCCAGCCGCAGCCTGAAATCCCTTCTCCAGATCCGCAATAATGTCCTCCACGTTTTCCAGCCCGACTGCAACGCGCACCAATCCATCACGAATACCGGCTGCGGCCCGTGCCTCGGGTGTCAGTCGTCCATGGGTAGTGCTTGCTGGATGAGTGATCATGGACTTGGCGTCACCCAGGTTGGCAGTAATGGAAATAAAGCAGGTGCCGTTGATAAAACGCCAGGCCTGTTCACGACCGCCATCAAGTTCAAAGGCCAGCAGACCACCAAACCCCTTTTGCTGTTGCTTCGCCAGTTCATGCTGGGGGTGATTTTCAAGGCCGCTATAATAGACCTGCTGCACCCCGGTTTGATCGGCCAACCATTTTGCAATCTGCAAGGCATTTTGGCTATGGGCCTGCATACGAACCTGCAAGGTCTCCAGACCCTTGAGAAACACCCAGGCATTAAAGGGACTCATACTGGGGCCAGCGGTACGCAGGAAACCATAGACTTTTTCGCCTACCAGTTCCCGATTGCCAACGACAGCGCCACCAATACAGCGTCCCTGCCCATCTATATACTTGGTCGCGGATAACACGACTACATCGGCTCCCAGCGATAATGGCTGTTGCAGCACAGGGGTACAGACGGTGTTATCAACAACCAGGATACAATCATTGTGATGAGCCAACTCGGCGAGCGCGCTGATGTCTGCCACCTCCGCCAGCGGATTTGAGGGTGTTTCCAGAAACAACATCCGGGTTTCAGGACGAATGGCAGCTTCCCAGGCAGCCTGCTCTGTCAGTGGGACAAAATCGGTTGTGACTCCGAAGCGCGACAGATAATTGTTAAACAACAAGGCCGTACTACCAAAAATACCATTGGACGCAACGATATGATCACCAGATTCCAGCAGGGCGCTACAGACCGCATGAATCGCTGCCATACCGGAGGCTGTAGCCACACATTTTTCTCCCCCTTCCATCGCAGCCAGACGCTCCTCAAATGTGCGTACGGTGGGATTAGTAAATCGGGAATAGATATTACCAGCCTCGGCTCCAGAGAAACGCGCGGCAGCCTGCTCGGCACTCTCAAAAACAAAACTTGAGGTTGTAAATATTGGCTCTGATTGCTCACCCTCAGCAGTACGTACCTGACCAGCACGGATACCGCGAGTACTTAGTCCGTAATTTTCAGTCTCATCTGACATTGTCACTCTCCAGTAAACTTTCGAGTCATAGCGCTGGGATAGTCGACTCTGGGCATATTTTCATCACAGTCCCATCACATCCCGACCCTCATTTGATTGCTTGCTAATATTGCTATCGCAACGCTGGGCGGCAATCTTTTTCAAATACTCCTCAGTGACATCCTTGGTGATGTAGTCACCACTGAAGCATGAGGTATCAAACTGACTGATCTTGGTTTTACCTTTACTGACGGCATCGATCAGATCTTCCAGATCCTGATAAAATAGACGGTCGGCACCAATTATTGCGGCTATTTCCTCAATACTACGATTGTGCGCGATCAACTCACTGGCCGCCGGCATGTCAATGCCGTACACATTGGGATAACGTACAGGTGGTGACGCCGATGCGAAATACACCTTCCTGGCGCCAGCTTCCCTGGCCATGTGAATAATCTGCTGCGATGTCGTACCCCTGACAATGGAATCATCCACCAACAGGACATTTTTACCCTTAAATTCGATACCGATAACATTGAGTTTCTGGCGCACAGACTTCTTACGCAACTGCTGACCAGGCATAATAAATGTCCGCCCAATATAGCGATTCTTGATAAAACCCTCGCGGTAATTGACGCCTAGTTCATTCGCCAAAGAAAGTGCCGCAGTACGGCTGGTGTCCGGTATAGGGATCACTACATCGATATCATGCCTGGGAAATTCCCGCTTGATCTTTTTGGACAGCCAGTCCCCCATGCGCAGGCGAGCCTTGTATACATAGATATTGTCAATGATAGAGTCAGGCCGGGCAAGATAGACATATTCAAAAATACACGGCGAGAAAACCGGCTTTTTTGCACATTGGCGGGTATGTAGACTTCCATCAATAGCAATAAATACAGCTTCGCCTGGCGCAATATCCCGAATCAGTTCGAAACCCAACACATCCAGGGCCACGCTTTCTGATGCGATCATATATTCAGTGCCTAGTTTACTTTCCCGCTTGCCAAAAACAATGGGGCGTATACCACATGGGTCGCGGAATCCGATGATGCCGTAACCTGTAATCATGGCTATCGCTGCATAGCCACCGCTACAACGCTGGTGGACATTGGCCACTGCATCAAAAATATCTTCCTTGGTGATATCCATTTTTCCCGATTTCTGCAACTGATGGGCAAAAACATTGAGCAGTATCTCGGAGTCGGATTCGGTGTTGATATGACGCTTGTCATCCCGGAACAGTTCTTTTTTCAATTGCTCGGCATTGGTCAGGTTGCCGTTATGGGCCAGCGCAATACCATATGGAGAATTGACATAGAAGGGCTGCGCCTCGGATGAAGAAGCACACCCGGCAGTGGGATATCTCACGTGGCCAATACCACAATTGCCGCGCAGGTTAATCATGTGTGAGGTTTTGAACACATCCCTGACTAAGCCGTTTTCCTTGCGTAGATACAGCTTGTGCCCTTCGCAAGTCATGATGCCAGCGGCATCCTGACCGCGGTGCTGCAGAACGGTCAACCCGTCATAGATAGACTGATTCACGTTAGTCTTGCATACCATCCCGATAATGCCACACATGAGACTAGTACTCCTTCAAGTCAATGGAACCTGCCAGCTTTCAGGCACTTCCAACTGCATATTCTCAACAAACCAGCCAGTGAACTGCTGAAGCTCTGCGATAATGATAGAATCGCTCCAAACCGGGTCAACAGCCAGTGGTGTCATGTTGCCTAGCAGAACGACCACTGCGACAAGCACCACTCCCCGCATTAAACCAAAAAAGACACCGATTACCCTATCGACACCGCTCAGCGGACTCAGTCGTATCAACTTGACAATAAGCCGGGTAATGATGGCACAAATTATAAGCGTTGCCAGAAAAACTGCTGCAAAGGCAAGCGCATAACGAATCTCATCATTGTTGATCTGCGCCTCCAGAAAGGCAGCGACAGTTTCAGCATATTGCGTAGCCACAAGAAACGACAGCACCCAAACAAGCAGTGAAAGTGCCTCTTTGACAAACCCTCTAAACAAACTGATCAGGGCTGATAAGGCAACCACAGCGATCAGAGCATAGTCAATCCATACCATGGGCCATATATCTCAGTATTATATCACGATCGTTTATCCAATATCTCTAGTGCTCTACCGGTAGGGTATGACCATCCCGTTCAGGTTCATATCCTCCTTTAATTCACGCTTCAGGATATCAGTATTAATTTTAACCAACTCAGGCCCTACAAAAACGCGATTAATCTTTTTACCACCCACAACAATATCATCCACAAAAGCCCGAAAACCATTTTTCCGCAGACGGTTACGCAATGCAATAGCGTTTTCCCTGCTTTCGAAACTCCCAAGCTGTAATACCCAGGCACTGGGCGCGGGTAACGTCGTACTCAGCTTTTTATCAGGCTTGCCAGCCAGGGGTTTTATGTTGACTGTCTTCTTTTTCGCTGACACTGCCTTGCCCGCTTGTTTCATCTGTGCGGCATGCGGTGAGGTTGTCACAGGCTTCACTCCCCGTGAAGTTTGAATAGCGGTCTTTTCATTTTCCTCGCTACTGGCAACAGCACTCTTTTTAGTCGTGACAGTTTTATCAGGTCGCACTGCTTCGGTTTGCCTGGTATCTGCGCTAGCCTCAGGCTTAGATGGCTGTCCAACAGGGGACTCGGCCCGCTGTTCGTCAATCAGGGGCAGTATCTCGACACGGAAATCTGCGGGCTTGGGGGGAATATTGGTCTTATTAATTGCGACATCGTAACCTTTTCTAAAATCGAGAATCATGGGCACAATGATGACCGCAAGGGCCAGCAATACCAACGCGCCAACAAGGCGCTGGCCTGGATATTTTTTCTTAGGTTCTGTCTCGTTACTCGTCATATCGGATCGGATTGTACCGCAATTTTTTTAGTTTGGCCTGACAAAAAATGATCGATGGCCGCTACAGCATAGAAGGAGCCAAAGACGATGACCCGGTCATTTTTTCCCGCTTGCGCCAATGCTTGCGTATAGGCCATCTCAATAGCGTCGTTCATACTGATCGGCCTGTCTGCCTGTACAGCATTCAGTTCATTAGCTAATATTTCTGCGCTGGCACCTCGGTCAACGGGCGCATCAGCCACATACCAGGCATCTACCTCAGGGCACATCTCCTGGAAAATACCTGCGATGTCCTTGTCGCCAAGCATCGCTACGACCGCATGAGTCTGGCCATCTATCTTCCTCGCCTCAAGATTCTTTGCCAACATCGCTGCGCTTTCCCTGTTATGAGCCACATCCAGGATCGTGGTCACGCGCCCCGGCACTACCTGAAAACGCCCGAATAATGCCACTTCCTTCAAACCTCGCTCTATCTGTTGGCGCTCCAGCGATAATGAATTACCGAGGACCTCCAGCACCATCAGCACTCCAGCAGCATTTTGCACCTGGAACACACCCGTTAATTGGGGCATGGGTAACCCCTGGTAAGATAGACCCTCATGCCACCAGGACCAATTTTCCTCAAAACTGGAGACTGAGGGTTGAAAATCAACTGGAGAGATGTGAGGTGTGAGACGTGAATGATCACCCTGTTCGATGCTGAAACCATAGTCATGACCCAGGCGATATAGAGGAGTACCTAGTGTTTGAGCATGATTAATCAGCGTGGCCGGCGGGTTGGGGTCACTACATACCGCAGGCCGATCAGGGCGGAATATTCCTGCCTTTTCCAGCCCAATGATTTCCCGAGTATTCCCTAGCCAGGCTACATGATCAACGCTGACAGCTGTTACCAGCGACACATCGGGGTCTAATATATTGACTGCATCTAATCGACCACCCATGCCAACTTCTAACAATACGATATCCGGCTTACTTTGGTAGAAAATATCCAATGCTGCCAAGGTACCAAACTCAAAATAAGTCAGTGAGTTTTCCCCTCTAGCGCGGTTAATGCGCTCAAATGATCGGCAGATGCACTCGTCATCTACTGCTATGCCATTCAATCGTATGCGCTCGTTATAGGACAGCAGATGAGGTGAGGTATAGGCTCCGGTACGATGGCCAGCGGCATTCAGGATAGCCTCAAGCAATGCAATACTGGATCCTTTGCCGTTTGTACCGGCAATCGTCACGACTATAAACGGCGGCTGTCCAAACTCCAGATTTTGAAAGACCCGTCGTATCCGGTCAAGTCCCAGGTCAATGGTCCAGGGATGCTCTCCCTCTTGCCAATCCAGCCATTCTTCAAGTGTAGAGAAAGTCATTTCTGAAATTTAATTACAGGATTGTCGAAACGGGATGAGCGATGATTAATGGATCAGGAAAAAAGTCTCCGGGGAGAGGGGATTTATTGGCAATTAGCTTAAGTAAGTACCACTAGGTACCGTGCTCTGATACTGAGTCCTCAGCCTTACCCTCCACGGTATCATCATTCACAGTTTCCTCCTCCCTCATCACTTCTTCTTCCTCAGGTCTCTCAACAACACCATCGGGTGGGCGCCGCTGGGTCAGCAGTGATAACAAATTAGCAATGTGATCCCGCATTTCTCTACGGTCGATGATCATATCGATAGCGCCGTGTTCGAGAAGAAATTCGCTACGCTGAAATCCTTCCGGTAATGTTTCGCGTACTGTCTGCTCGATGACCCGAGGACCAGCAAAGCCGATTAATGCTTTTGGTTCAGCGATATTGATATCGCCCAGCATGGCAAGACTAGCGGAAACGCCGCCCATGGTCGGGTCGGTGAGCACAGAAATATAGGGGATGCATTTGGCTCTCAGTTGGGCTAAAGCGGCACTGGTCTTGGCCATTTGCATCAGAGAAATCAAGGCCTCCTGCATGCGGGCGCCACCACTGGATGAGAAACACACCAGAGGTATATTACGCTCAATAGACATATTGACTGCCCGGACAAAGCGCTCGCCAACGACAGACGCCATAGATCCCCCCATGAATCCAAACTCAAAAGCAGCAGTCACGACAGCCAAGCCTCTGACTTGCCCCATGATGACGACCATGGCATCCTTTTCCCCTGTGGTTTTCTGCGCCTGAGTAAGGCGATCCTTGTATTTTTTGGAGTCCTTGAATTTCAGAGAATCTATGGGTTCTATCTCGGCACCGATCTCAACCTGCGGCTCTTTATCAAGAAAGAATTCGAGGCGCTTCCTGGCGGTAATTCGATGGTGAAATTCGCATTTAGGACAAACATCAAGGGTACGTTCCAGCTCCGTACGGTACAGCACCTGGCCACAGCCCTTACATTTCGTCCACAACCCCTCCGGAACCGTTTTCTTTTTTCCACCCTCTGTCCGTATTTTGGAGGGCAACAGTTTTTCATACCAGCTCATGATTTCTAGTCACAACTCCAGGTCATCAATCACAGAAAAGTCGTATTCAACCGGAAAAGCATCCTTAGAGAACCCCTGTCATTTAATATCTGCTGTTTCACCGTCAATTGCCGCACGCATTCCGCTCAGCAAATCACTCACTTGCTCAACGAGCCGACCATGATCATCACCAGCCTTCTCTATGATGCTGATCAGAGCACTGCCCACCACCACAGCATCGGCCACCCGCGCTATACAAGCCGCAGTCGCAGCATCCTTGATGCCAAAACCAACACCGATCGGCATGCTGGTCAACGAACGGATTTGCGCCAACTTGTTCTCGACAGATTGCACATCGAGGGATGCGGCACCGGTGACTCCCTTCAACGAAACATAATAAACAAAACCACTGGCCATTGCACTGATCATGGTAATACGCTCGGGGGTGCTGGTAGGCGCAATAAGGAATATCGGATCCAGCCCTTCATTTTGCAAGGCACTCGTATACTCCCCTCCCGCCTCCTCAGGCGGACAATCAACCGTGATGACGCCATCAACACCGGCCTGACTAGCAAGACTCGCAAATGTGGTAACGCCCATCACCTCAACCGGGTTGAGATAGCCCATCAATACCACAGGGGTGATAGTATCCTGAAGACGAAACCTGATAACCATATCCAACACGCCCCTCAGACTGACGTGATGGCGCAACGCCCGTTCACAGGCACGCTGTATCACAGGTCCTTCGGCCATGGGATCAGAAAACGGTACCCCCAGCTCAATAATATCAGCGCCGGCTTTTACCATGGCGTGCATGAGCGTTACGGTCATTTGTGGATCGGGGTCGCCAGCCGTTATGAAGGGGATTAGCGCTGTTTTCCCCTGCGTCTGTAACGCTGAAAAGATATCAGATATACGGCTCATACCGTGATCCCTTCATGCGCCGCTACAGTATGGATATCCTTGTCTCCCCGGCCGGATAGATTGATCACAATCGTTTGATCTTTATCCATCGTCCTGGCAAGTTTACTGACATAGGCCAGGGCGTGACTGGATTCGAGAGCCGGCATTATGCCCTCAGTACGGGTCAGCTCATGAAAGGCATCCAGGGCCTCTGTATCGGTGATGGCGACATATTTCGCCCGGCCGCTATCCTTGAGCAATGCATGTTCTGGACCGACACCAGGATAATCCAGACCAGCAGAAACCGAATGGGTCTCGATAATCTGACCCTCGTCGTCCTCCATTAAGTAGGTACGGTTGCCATGCAGCACCCCGGGCCTGCCGACGCACAGGGGCGCTGCATGGCGACCGGTCTCCAGGCCATCTCCGGCTGCCTCGACACCATAGAAAGCCACACCATCATCTTCGATGAAGGGATGAAACAGCCCGATAGCATTCGATCCACCACCCACACAGGCCACCAATGCATCGGGCAGGCGGCCAGTCTGATCAAGACACTGGGCACGGGCTTCGCGACCGATAATGGCCTGGAAGTCACGCACCATGGCAGGATAAGGATGGGGTCCCGCCACGGTACCAATAATGTAGAACGTATTATCAACGTTGGTGACCCAGTCACGCATTGCTTCATTCAAGGCATCCTTAAGCGTGCGCGAGCCAGATTCAACCGGAACAACCTGTGCGCCCAGTAAGCGCATGCGGTAAACATTGATGGCCTGGCGCTGGATATCTTCCGCACCCATATAGACCACACATTCCATATTAAAACGGGCAGCCACCGTTGCTGCAGCAACACCATGCTGACCAGCGCCCGTCTCGGCTATCACTCGTTGTTTACCCATGCGTTTGGCCAATAGAGCCTGCCCCACGGTATTGTTGATTTTGTGTGCGCCCGTGTGATTCAAGTCTTCACGTTTTAGATAAATCTGCGCACCACCCAGCTGTTGGCTCCAACGATCGGCATGGTAGAGTGGTGATGGGCGTCCAACGAACTGGCGCAGGTCGTCATCCAGTTCAGAAATAAAATCGGGATCTTTTAAATACCGCTCATAGGCCAGACATAGCTCTTCTAGTGGCGCCATTAAAGTTTCAGCGACAAAACGTCCACCATAGACACCAAAATGGCCTTTATCATCCGGCTGGGAGCTCAAGTTAATTTCGCCGGGTTTCTTTTGCTGTGTTTGCTCGTTCATTCAATACGTTCTCATATTCCAAACCAGGCTATTCCAGCAGGAACAGCCTGGTGATCTTTCTGTGCCATTGTCAGTCAACTGATCTAACCGCCTGGATAAAGGCCGCCATTTTACCCGCATCCTTAATACCCGGGGAAGCCTCCACTCCACCACTGACGTCCACGGCATAAGGTCTTACAGTTCTGATCGCATCGGCCACATTTGCAGCCGTGAGCCCACCGGCTAGAAGAAGAGGTTTTTGCAATGTACTGGGTACATCCGTCCAATCAAATGTCTGACCTGTCCCACCAGGCACCCCATCCTGAAAAGTATCCAGCAACAAGGCTGCGGCTTCCGCATAATCCGCGGCATAATCGATAACATCGAGACCGGAACGCATGCGCAGCACTTTCAGGAAGGGTTGCTTGAACTGTGCACAAAATTGCGGCAGCTCATCACCATGAAATTGCAGGTAGTCTATGGGCACACGCTCCAAAACATAATGAATCTCTTCTGGCGCGGCATCGACAAACAATGCCACCCTGCTAACAAAAGGCGGTAAATCCCGCACAATAGCGCAGGCTTGCTCAACGGTAACAAGACGCGGACTGTGTGGATAAAATACCAGACCAATCGCATCGGCGCCCAGATACGCCGCCTGCTGTGCATCTTCGTGCCGGGTAACCCCACAAATTTTGATTCGTGTACGCATCAAGCTACCCATGATAGCGGTCGCTGACACGTTGCTGCAATTGGCGCATTAAAGACGACATACCCATTGATAATAGCCAATTCGAATTTCTGAAACCCACGTGATGCAGGATATGATGCCCTCAAGGAGAGACTAGCAGGAACCCAACATCAAAGCATAATTTTGGCGCCTGGAGTCTAACCGTTGGGCGTATTTTTCTTGCAGAACGACTCTCCCGACTGGGAAACACCGACTAGAATGGGTGGCTGTTTACCATCCATCTCCAAATCGACGACATGAACCACCTGCCCGTGTGAGTCATCCATGCTGCCCTTATGCCGATTGGCGCCTTCCAGGGTCGAATGGGCGCCCAACAGATATACCTTCTGTTCCGGCTCACTATTGTTACTCAACATTACCAGCCAAACTTTCATTACACACCTCCTGCCAATGATGTTTCACATTTTATATTTAGTACCTTGAGAAATAATTTTCTGCGTTTTTTGCAGAGAATTTTTCGTAAAAGTACTTATCCAGTGTACTGGGTTCAAGCTATCCACCGTCGCATTCGCTTACGCAATTTTCGCTCATAGCAGCTAGTTTTTGTGACCTGTTCGACATTTTTGCCAATCACGATCGGAGACAATAGGCAACATATTGTCACATTCGGTCAGAAAATTATATTTTACGTGAAATATTGAGGTTAAGGCGACCTTATTTTTCCGCACATTCATTAGGTTATTAAGGGTTTATTGTACGACCCTTGTCTCACCAGGCAACAGATGCACTGAAAAACCTACAGAACATGAACACGATATCCATACTCAATATTGGCTTAGCAGGTCTACAACGCGCCCAGGCGGATGTTCGTCAAAATGCGACGAAAATCGTCAGTGCTGGCATATCCGACACTAGTGCTACCATGACGCTGAGCACATCCATGGTCAAACTGCTATCTGACCGCCTTCAGGCACAAGCTGCCGCCATAGTAATCAAGACCGCAGATGAAATGCTAGGCACGGTGCTGGATATCAGAGTGTAGCGCTTATTGACCCGGCCACTGGCTAAGTTGCTGTAGAAACAACTCATCGTACCCATTCTTAGATAGCCTTCCCATTATATCTATTATTTGCACTCTTCAGCTCTTATCAGAGCACTCGTGCTCGGAGTCCGAAACAGTTGGACGTTCAGGCCAGCATTCACAGCCTTTTTTGTACAATTCGTCACGCCTTAGCCCCACAGTTAACGGTTCTCGATCATGCCCAGCCAACACCTGAAAAACATTGATACTGCCCTCATCAAAGTAGTAGGCAGAGCCTGCCATATAGAGTCGCCACACCCGGTAGGTTGCCTCACCCACGAATTCAGCTGCCTGCGCCTTGTTCGCTTCCAGCGCCTTGACCCAGTAGCGCAGGGTCATGGCATAGTGGCGACGCAATCCCTCCACGTCGACAATCTCAAATCCAGCCTTTTCCATCGCATCGATAACATTACTAATGCGCGCCAGCTCACCATCCGGAAAGACATAACTGTTAATAAAACGAGTGATGGGGGTATCCTGCCAGCCGGTATCATTGGTGATACCGTGATTGAGAAATAAACCGCCCGGCGTCAGCACTCGCTTGATAGTGCTAAAATAGAGTGGAAAATTGGCGACGCCGATGTGCTCGAACATGCCGACACTCACTACCCGGTCATAGTGAGCGTCGGCGGGTAAATCCCGGTAATCCCGCAACTCCACGGTAACCTGTTCCTCCAGGCCTTCGCTTCGTATCCGTTCCCTGGCATAGGCGACCTGCTGTTCACTCAGTGATATACCATGGGCCTTCACCCCATACTGCCGCGCTGCCCAGCAAATCAGGGCGCCCCAGCCACAACCAATATCCAGCAGGGTCTGGCCCGGCGTCAGGCGCAACTTGCGGCAAATATAATCCAGTTTGTCCCGCTGGGCATCATCCAGCGTCTGATCGACGTCGGAAAAATAGGCGCAGGAGTAGACCATTTCCTGGTCCAGCCACAAACGATAGAAATCATTGCCGACATCATAGTGATGGGAGATGCTTTCTTTTGTATTATGCCGTTCTGAACGACCCGCGCGTATCTCCTGCGCACTTTTATCATGATGATGGCCTGGCAATCTGAAAGCCTGGCGCATCAAACGCAGTTTGCTTGACCAGGACAGGTCCAGGTCCCGCATATAGGATATCAGGTCAAACAGACACTCGGCATCGCCCTCGATTTCGGCTTCTTCCGCCAGAAAGTCTTCGGCCAGATGCACCACATTCCTGTGGAGAACCAGTTTACGCAATACTGAGGGCTGGCTGAAAATTACCGTGCAGGGTGCGTCCGCATGCCCCACTACCAGTTCTTCGTTCCATAATCGTACTGCGACCGGCCCGTGATAATCGGCCAGGACCTGCTTCATAATAAAACGACCGGCTGCTGCAACAGCCTGTTGATTATCCGCACGGTTTCTCATGGCAAATCCCTCTCTGTTAATGTTCCCGCTTTGGGAAAAGAAACAATATCATAACTCTCACACCTACCGCGACTTAATCACTACGATATCACTTTCCAGGTGATCAAACCGCGCCCCCCTAATCAAACGACGTTTACTGTCAAATTCTAGTGCCGCGTGCAGCACACAGGATCAAGCACCGCAGGCGCGGGTCGCTTTGTTACCACAAATCAATCAGCGGTATCACACCAAACCACAAGACATAAGTCAGCGCCAAAACCATCAATCCATTGATTCGTCTAATCGGTGCGCCTTCGCGCAAATAGGCAACCAGGGCATAGCAAAGCACCAGTGCGTGGATGGCCATGAGGTAGGCAGCATTCCATATTGTGCCGGTAAACAGGTCTGCCGCTTGCAGTAGAAACACTGCCATGATGGCAAGCACGGCTGAGGCAATCGCCACCCATGTCGCTCGATCAGGGCCGAGGATCACTGCCAGGGTACGCTTGTCAACAGCCTTATCAGCATCATAATCGGGGATGCCGGACAGAATAATGGACGGCAATGTGGCAAAAAACAGTGGGATACCCAGCAGCCAGGGAGTGGGGTTGTTCCACTGGCCGGTCTGTATGACGAAGCCGCACAGGATCACGATAACACTGTGGGTCAAACCGACATCCAGTTCTCCCAGACCCCGGTAACTGAGCTTCAGAGGCGGAAAAGTATACCCGACTGCAATCACACCAGCGGCAGCCAGCAATACAAAATCCAGGGTATTAAGAGGACCGGGCTGGCTAAACAGGAAATAAACCACTACGGCCAGCAAGATGCTCACCGCCAACACCCCAATGCGCACCTCCTGCAGGGTCAGCTCACCATTAACCAGCACCCGAGACCCACCATTGAACGGCCCGGCATTTTCGTTTTTCCGGTCTGAATCATAATCAAAATACTCGTTTCCCAGTACCGTAATAATCTCAACCAGGAAGATGGCGACATACCCCAGCCAATAGTGACTATTTGAAAATACTGCCCCACTCTGTGATGCAGTCAGAGCACCCAGGGTATAGGCGATCCAGGTCATGGGGTAAAATTGCAGACGCAGGATCTTGAGCCAACTCAGACATTTTTCCCTGAGTCGGTATGCTTCCAGGCGGCGTGGAAAACACGCCCCTTCATCGCGTGCCTTTTCCAGCCAG
Source organism: Gammaproteobacteria bacterium (assembly GCA_003230085.1). Lineage (GTDB taxonomy): Bacteria > Pseudomonadota > Gammaproteobacteria > SZUA-140 > SZUA-140 > SZUA-140. Next base: position 1,107 of record QIGV01000092.1, on the reverse strand, counting down.
GATTTTCTCAAGGCATCACCGGCCGGTTTTACCGGACCGAAATTACTGATCAACACTGGTTTGATCCCACAAAATCCCAGGGTTGCCTTACGCATGGCATTATGGCCGGGCTGACCATAGATGAATCGGTAAACCCATGGCGGGGTGTCCATGGTTACCAGTAACTGAGCCGACCGGCCATCAAGCAGGCGCTCCCATACGGCCGGATCGTCTGTCTCATCGAAGGCGTAGCCAGGGGTCAATACGCGATCCAGAAAACCTTTCAACAGCGCCGGCATACTGCCCCACCAGGTGGGATAGACAAAGACGATATGCTGCGCCCAGGTGATCAATTCACGGGCCTTAGTGATGCCCTCTTCACAAGGCTGCTGATTGGGCGAGGGGTAACGCACATGAACATCGAAATCAAGATCGGCCACATCAAGCTGCCTGACCTCCGCCCCCGCCATCTGAGCCCCTTCCCGATAGGATTCCGCCAATGCATGACAGTAACTTGGCTTGCGGGGATGACCGCAGATGACCAACACATTGACAACCTCACTCAACCCGCTCACCTTGCTCCATCGTTCAATATAGCGCCAAGCCTGTCCATTGATTTTCGGATCGCCCAGATACCGGCAGCGACACAGACCCGCTTGTGCTTAAAATCAAGTGTTTCAATTGGGAACGGGTAATCAGGCCGAATCACAATGTCAGCCTCATTAAAGCGTATCTGTGCATGATGATGGTGGCAAATCTCCATTGCCCGCACCATGGCCTGGAAGCCATTGTTAATCTGAGAGGAGGTTTTCGCCTGACCGGCATCGACGGCAATAACCACCTCGGCGCCGAATTCCCGAGCTATATCAACAGGCGCATTATCCACATAGCTGCCATCAGCCAGCAATTGCTTGCCCCGCTCCAGGGGAGGCAGGATACCGGGCAGAGCAGCACTGGCATAGAGGGCCTCCGCTGCATTGCCCTTGTTGAGAATAATGCGCTTCCCGGAATACAGGTCGACCGCAATCGCAGCGACAGGAATTTCCCCATCCTCCAGACACTTATCCAGGGTCAGGTCGCACAACAAACGCTTGCCAGACGCCAGGGATCGCTGGCCCACCCCCCAGC
>QIGV01000162.1 GCA_003230085.1 Gammaproteobacteria bacterium | reverse complement strand
TCGCCTCCCCGTTAACCTTTGCAGACCCGGATCAAATTCAGGCTGTTGCCGGTTGCCAGACAGGCTCTATTGGACCATTAGGCCTCGATATCCCGGTGATCGTGGATCACAGCGCTGCGCATCTCGCAGATTTTGTCTGTGGCGCCAACGAGGACGGAATGCACTACACCGGCGCCAACTGGACACGCGATCTCCCTGATCCCAAAACAGCCGATATTCGCAATGTAGTCGACGGCGACCCCAGTCCAGAGGATACAGGCACGCTCACCATTAGGCGCGGCATCGAGGTTGGTCATATTTTCCAGCTGGGAACCAAATACAGCGATACCATGAATGCCACTTGCCTGGATGAAAACGGAAAAGCGGTTACTATGATTATGGGTTGTTACGGTATGGGCATTTCGCGCATTGTGGCCGCGACCATTGAGCAACATCACGATGAGAAGGGTATTATCTGGCCCGCAACCATTGCACCATTTGATATTACGCTGATACCGCTGAATATGCATAAGTCACAACGACTGCGGACGGCCGTTGACGATCTGTACCATGACCTGAAAAACGAAGGTTTCGATGTCTTACTGGATGACCGCAAGGAGCGCCCAGGCGTAATGTTTGCCGACAATGATCTAATTGGTATCCCCCATCGGCTGGTACTGGGCGAGCGCGGCCTTGACGCTGGCACCATTGAATACAAACATCGCAATGCCCCTGAACTACAGGAGCTACCCATGCATACTCTCAAGGATTTCCTTAAGTCCCGCGTCAATCTAACCGATATATAAGGTAAGCTCGTGTTTTATATACCTAATGCCTATGCCCGTAGGGTTCACAGGCGGCAGGTTAACCTATAGATTGATCAAGATGACAAGTGTTTTGAGAATAACCGGCCTGAGTTTTTATCCTATACCGCAGCAGACTTTTTTACGCTGTTGTGCCCTGTTGGTCATCATTTCAGCCTTCTGGTGCCCGTCAGGATTTGCATCCGTTGGCGCTGCGCCGGATGAGAAACTACGTAAAATTCTGGTTACAGCCATTCAGGACAGCAGCAGCTTTCCTGACCATTTTGAGGCAGAGGTCTGGCTGCTCGATATGTCCAACAGGCTCAGTTTCAGGGTCAAAAATGATCAGGCACGCATCACCCTGCTCAAGCAAATCCACCATGAGTCCAGCCGAGCAGGGCTACCCCCGGAACTTGTTCTGGCCGTCATCGAAGTGGAAAGTAACTTTGACCGCTGGGCTGTTTCCTCCGCCGGTGCCCAGGGACTTATGCAAGTCATGCCTTTCTGGCTCAAGGAAATCGGTCGCCCTGATGATAGCCTGCAAAACCCTGGCACCAACCTGCGCCTTGGCTGCACGATTCTAAGTTATTACCTCGATATGGAAAATGGAGATCTAGGCAAGGCATTGGCCCGCTACAACGGTAGTCGTGGAAAAACCTGGTATTCCCGGCGTGTTCTGGATGCCTTGAGTACTCGTTGGTACAGGCAATAAACTACCCCGTCTGCTTACAGCGAAATTCGTAGGAGCGGCTTTCACCCTCCGGGTACAGGTGAGATTTACGAATGTTCGACAAAATTCTTTTCCAACTCTGCAATCGTTTCCGGACTGACTGCCTTACTACCACTCTTTTCAAGCATATCGATAAGTTCTCGAACCGAACCGCCATAATCTTCTGGTGCGATATCTGCAACGTTGCCATCACGGGAGCGCACCATCATCTCCTTGCAGTTCAGATTATCAGGGCCAAGCTCGTTCAATAGGGGTAAATAACGCCACAGCAAGCCTCGCTCCCCCTCAAGAGAATTTATGTAGTGCCTGATTTCACAACGTATGGGATATTCAAGCCGGTTCTTTACCAGCAGCCAGGTAATGACACCGACTACCGAAGCAGGGATCATCAATAACCAGACCAGCTTGGCAAACATGGCATAGCCCACCACCTGCTGCTGCCACCCGTAATATCCAATTGCAAACCCGGCGCTATAGATGAGAAAGGCGGCCAAAACACCAAACAGTATCGCTTTTCCTTGTACTGGCCTGATTTTCTTTTGGTAATCCAGCCGAGCAAGATCGAAGGTTACCTCAAACTGTTTGATCAGCTCTCTTTTATAGCGGCGTTTGTTTTTCTTCTGGGCCATGACCTAAACCGTATTGATAGGGAGTACCATAGAAAACTGTGTCACTCATCCGTCACACAACCTTCAGAGGCATTCTTCACATTTTTTATGTATTTATAGAGGGTGCCACGATGCACTTTATACGGTGGCATCTGCCATACTGCGCGGCGCAGTGCCATTTCGGACTCGGCAATATCGACCTCCAACAGATTATCACCGGCATCTATAATGATCATGTCACCATCCTTCACCAGGGCAATGGGCCCACCTTCCTGGGCCTCCGGGACTACATGCCCGATAATAAAGCCATGGGAACCGCCTGAGAAGCGTCCATCAGTGATCAGAGCAACATCATTGCCAAGACCCGCGCCCATAATAGCCGATGTCGGCGTTAGCATTTCCGGCATACCCGGGCCTCCCTTGGGTCCCTCATAGCGGATGATGACCACATCGCCCTTGTTGATATTGCTATGCTCAAGCGCCTCCATCATGGCCTCTTCCGAATCGAACACCCTGGCAGGCCCTGAGAAGCGCATCCCTTCTTTTCCGGTAATTTTTGCGACGGAACCGCCAGGGGCCAGATTACCCTTGAGGATCTGGATATGCCCGCTTTCCTTGATGGGCTTGTCCAGGGGATGAATCACTACCTGCCCATCCTTGAGTCCGGGAATATCCTTTAGATTTTCTGAAACAGTTTTGCCGGTCACTGTCAGACAGTCGCCATTAAGAAATCCAGCAGCCAGCAAAAATTTCATCACTGCCGGAATGCCACCGACCTGATGTAAGTCCTCCATGACATAGCGACCGCTCGGTTTCAGGTCGGCTAGAAACGGTACCCGATCACTGACTTTCTGAAAATCATCAATGGAAAGATCAACTTCTACGGCACGGGCAATCGCCAGAAGATGCAATACTGCATTGGTAGATCCACCCAGAGCAATCACCATCACCATGGCATTCTCGAAGGCTTCCCGGGTCATAATATCCCGTGGCTTGATGTCCTTCTCAAGTAAATTGAGGATCGCGGCGCCAGCCTGAAGACATTCATCCAGTTTTCCTTGATCAACAGCGGGAGTAGAAGAGCTATATGGCAGCGACATGCCCATCGCTTCAATCGCAGAGGCCATCGTATTCGCGGTATACATTCCCCCACAGGCACCGGGCCCAGGACAGGAATTTTTGATGATACCCATGCGGGTCTCATCATCGATCCTGTCCGCCAGGAATTCTCCATAACTTTGAAACGCTGAAATGATATCAAGCACTTGGTGGTCGATATGGCCCGGCTTGATAGTCCCGCCATAGACCATCAAGGCAGGCCGGTTCAAGCGGCCCATCGCAATGAGACAACCCGGCATATTCTTATCACATCCGGGCAGAGAGATATTGGCATCGTACCATTGGGCATTCATTACCGTTTCAATGGAATCCGCAATCAGATCTCTTGATTGCAGGGAATAACTCATGCCATCGGTTCCCATGGAGATGCCGTCACTGACACCGATCGTATTAAAGCGCATCCCGACCAGCCCTGCATCCACTACGCCTTCCTTAACCCTGGCCGCAAGATCATTGAGGTGCATATTACAGGTATTACCCTCATACCAGACACTGGCGATACCCACCTCTGCCTTGCCCATATCATCCTCGCTGAGCCCGGTACCATAGAGCATCGCCTGGGAAGCCCCCTGGGATTTGGGCTGTGTAATACGTGAACTGTAACGGTTTAATTTCTGTGTCATTTCCAATACTCCAACAAGGGATAAATCAACTAGGCATCCCCAAAGACCACTATAATAATATAAAATCCTGTCATGGAGGTGGAAATTGATAAAAATTGAAAAGAAGTTACTGCATTACACTGGAAAAGCAGTTTCTGATTACAACATGATTCAGAAAGGTGATCGGATTCTGGTCTGCCTGTCCGGCGGCAAGGATTCCTACACCATGCTCTATCTTCTCAATAAAATGCGCATCCGCAGCAACCATAAATTCGAGATTTTTTCCTATACGTTGAACCAGAACCAACCCGGCTGGGATGATACCGGTATGCGTCACTGGCTGGGCAATCAAATAATACCCTACGAAATAGAGAGCAGAAATACCTACGCCGTGGTTACTGATATGACGCCGGCAGGCAAAACCTACTGCTCCCTCTGCTCACGCCTGCGCCGGGGAAATATTTATCGTTATGCCAGGGAAAACGGCTTTAATAAGATTGCCCTTGGTCACCACCGTGATGACCTGATTGAAAGCCTGCTGATGTCCATACTTTATAGTGGTGAAATCCGTTCCATGCCACCCAAACTGCTGACAGACAAGCGACACCATATCGTCATCCGTCCGTTGGTCTATTGTCAGGAAAGAGATATCATCTCTTTTGCCGAAGAACTGGCATTCCCCATCATTCCCTGCAATCTTTGTGGCACACAGGATAATCTCACGCGACAAACCGTAAAAAAATTAATTGCTGAACTTGCTCAGAACAACCCCAAAATACCCAGTAATATGTTAAACGCTATAAGTAATATACAATTGAGTCAGCTAATGGACAAACGGCACTGGAATTTTGCTGCATTGGAGGCCGATCTTAATCCTGAAAATACTATCCCCGCTGTGAATTAAACAATAACAATTATAATAATTTGAACCGCACTCATGAGACAACCATGACGACTTTCACAATCGAACAAAGACAATCGGAAGAGCTTGAGATAGACAAGAAACTATTGTTATTCCTCGCCTTTACCGAGGGTGCTGCGGTCATGGTTGCGGAGCTTATCGGCGCAAAATTTCTCACACCACTCTATGGCAGTTCACTATATGTATGGGGCTCAATCCTGGGCATCACGTTAATTGCACTGGCATCCGGCTACTTTCTGGGTGGTATTTTGTCTCATAGCCGATTCAGGCAATCTATACTCCTCTGGTGCATGACAATCGCCGCAACCTTTATATCGCTGATGCCAACCCTCGCTGATCTCATCATGTTTACATTTGAAGGTCTTGGGCCAATATTGGCTGTCTTATTGCTCTGCACAATATACTTACTACCACCTCTGATACTTTTGGGTGCCACCACACCATTGATTATCAGCATTATTTCAACACATGTTGATGAGGCGGGTACTGCCTCAGGAACGGTCTATGCCATCTCGACAACCGGAGGCATACTGGCAACGCTATTGAGCGGTTTCTTTTTTATACCAGAATTTGGTCTGACGATCACGGCGCTAGCAGCGGGATTTCTGCTAATTATTACACCCATCATTATGCTTCTGGGCAGGGCGCAAATCTATGTGCTGGCCCTGCCCGTTTTAATCTTGTTACTCATGGTCCCGGCAGGAAAACATACCAACCCCCCCGTTTCCGTACTCTATCAGTCCGAAGGTCTGCTGGGACAATTAATGGTTGTAGATATTCCTTATGTGAACGCAACACAAGACAGGACCAAAACTGACAGGATCCTGTTTATTAATAGAATGGGACAAACCTGGGTAACTTTGGAAACCGGAAAATCAAACTGGGATTATTTCGAGTATCTCACTGCAGCCAGCAGCGTATTGCCCGAAAAATCCAGGGTTTTATTGCTTGGCTTAGGTGGCGGTATTTTAGCAGGGCATTTGCAAAGTGCCGGTTTCACAGTCGATTCAGTCGAGCTTGATGAACGCATTGCGATGACTGCCAGAAAATATTTTGGCATGAAGAAAAACGGCGAAATTATTGTTGATGATGGGCGCCACTTTATAAGAACAACCCAAAAACAATACGATCTTATCATCTTCGATGTCTTCAAGGCCGAAATACCACCACCCCACTTACTATCCCTGGAAGCTTTCAGAGAGGCGCGGGGATTATTAACACCCGATGGGTTCGTAATGGTTAATTATAGTGGCTTTATTTCCGGTAAAATAGGTTATGGTGGCAGATCGATTCTAAAAACGCTTAATGCAGCAGGCTTCAAGGTTGATATCCTGCCTACCCGTGGAGACGAAAGTCATCGCAACAATATATATCTTGCGACTACCTCTGATGTCGATTTTGATCAAGGTCGTGTACCCCTGATTCTGGACGAGGGGAAAATAGTGCTAAGTGAACTATTCCTCGATAAATTCCAGATCGACACGAACAGTTCTGAAATACTGGTGGATGATCGACCAATTCTGGATAAATTTAACTTAGAGGCCGCTGCCGTATGGCGTGAACTATACACATCTGCGTTTACCAGGAAATTTACAGAAATGGGTATTCCCTTATTTAAATAATTTCACGCTATTCGCAGCGCCTTCATCTTTAAATTGATGAAATACACTAAAGGAAAGATTGCCAATGCCGCCGCAGTCATCGACGCACTGATTTTCAATCCTATATAGGGTATCGAATAGAAGGCAATAAAAAAGGTAGCAAAAATCCCTCCTATTGTAGAAATGGTATAAACCGTACCCGCAACATGACCTATTTTACTCTCATGGGCACTGACCAATCTGATAATAATAGGCGAAACCATGCCAAATAGCACCAAAGGTGGAAATAGAAATACCAGACATGAAACCAATATGCCCAGGCGTAACCCAAGATCTAATGATGCCTCCATAATCAAAGCGGCGGTCAAAGGCATTAAGGCGACCAATATCGCTGACAATAGTATAATAAGGAAAAGATAAGGTTGGCGGTTCTTTGCACCTGATATGAGGCCACCGATAAAATAGCCTGAGGCTAGCCCTCCCAAGGTAAGAGCTAGAATAGCCGCCCATACATACAGGGAGCTCCCAAAATATGGCGCCACCATCTTCGCGCCGACCAGTTCAACGGCCATCACTGCACCGCCCTCAATAAATGAAACAAGAAATAAAAACCAGTATGTTTTTATAATCGAAAAAGTATCAAACACAACTTACACCAGGATTTAATCGAGAAAATATAGTCTGAATTGAAACAATAAGAATCTAGCAGATTATATTTTATAACACTGTACTTACCTATAGCTATCTATTTCTGAAACAGATGCAACGACAAGCACATACCCTGACATAACCTATCGGAAAACTCAGATCCCCCCGGTATAATGCCTATTATCTGTTCACTCTTGACTCTAGGTCGCTCTAAAGTAAAGCAATACGCTTCATCAGGAAATAATTATACTCAATTTATGCCCACAAAATTATCAACTCCATTAATATTAATAAATGCCAATCGATAAGAGAAAAATTTATTCATTAGTCCAGGCGCAGAAATTAACTGATGCTGAAAAATTATGCCGGACATATTGTGATTCGCAACAGCATGACCTTGATGCCTGGTTCTTGTTGGGGCTCATCGATGGTCGATTAGGAAAATACCAGGACTCTGGCAGTTGCTTCCAGCGCATTCTCGAACTGAATCCAGGAAGTGCTGAGGCATATTATAACCTTGGAAAGATTTTTTTGTTAGAAGGCCAGTATGACAAAGCATCGGAGAACTTCAAGAAAACGATCCAGTTAAAACCGGGTTGTGCAGAAGCCTACAATAACCTCGGCACAGTCCTATACCATCAACTCCAACTAGATAATGCAGTGGACATCTATAAGCAGGCATTGCATTTCAAACCCGACTACAACAACCCCCATTTACATCTGGATTCGTATCTGAAAAAACAGCCCTGTAGTACAGATAACACTTATTTGGCTACGGTCTACAACAATTTGGGGAAAGTACAAAAAAGGCTCGGCAATAATGAAGGCGCGCTAAAATATTGTAATAAAGCAATAGAATTAAAGCCGGATTTTAGTGCTGCTTATTATAATCGCGCAACCATCTTGTTGCTACAGGGAGATCTGGAGCGTGGATTAAAAGAACATGATTATTATGGTTACCAGCTTAAACTAAGAAGAATTTATAACCTTCCATATCGGTGCTGGGAAGGCTCAATGCTTTCTGGCAAAACAATCCTGGTAATGAGCGAACAAGGGATAGGTGATGAAATAATGTTTGTCTCCTGTTTACCTGATTTGCTTGCCCAGCAATGCAATTGCTTACTGGAATGTGACAGCCGTTTACAGCCCCTTTTTAATCGCTCTTTCCCAGCCGCCACAGTAATAGAAAGATGTGATACTGAAGATAATTTCTCTCACTGGCAATCTCAATTACCAGCAATTGATTTTTACACCACCACCGGCAGCATTCCTAAACATTATCGCATTGATATTAATAATTTTCCCAAGCGAAAATCATACTTAATAGCAGACCAGGGAAAAACCAGAAGGTGGAGAGATCGGTATAATGATCTGGGGACAGGGCTTAAGGTGGGAGTTTCATGGCGGGGTGGTAGCAACCCATACACTAAGCTTGTACGTTCTATTGCGTTAGATCAGTGGGAAAATATACTCGCTGTAGAAAATGTTCATTTCATCAATTTGCAATACGGCGACTGCCAGAAAGAAATTGGCAAGATACTCAGTAAAACCCGGCTAACCCTATATGATTGGCCGGAGACTAATCCACTAAAAGATCTGGATGATTTTGCTGCTCAAATAATGGCCCTGGATTTGGTAATCTCTGTCGATAATTCCACGGTACATATCGCTGGTGCACTGGGGATTCCGGTATGGACGCTACTCCCTCATGTATCCAATTGGCGCTGGATGCTGGAACGCGAAGATAGCCCATGGTATCCATCGATGAAGCTATTCCGCCAGAAAAATCCTGGAAACTGGAAAGGTGTTCTAAAGCAAGTTGAAAATGAGCTAAAAACCTGGAAAGGCAGTGATCCACATATCCCTGTATAAAATAAAATATAATCATTAGCATCGAGTTGAATTACAGGAATACCCCTATTGATATAGAGGTGGCTATAATATAGCTTGTATTCTCGATATATTATTATTTACCAATCCATATTGTTGTAGCATAGCGGTTCAACTTGCTTACTAAATCAGACATAAAATGAAACGCTTAACCAAAAAGAAACAATCTTCAATCCCGTTTGTAAACTGGTTCCGTGATTCATCCCCCTATATCAATGCCTTTCGTGGTAAAACTTTTGTTATTGCATTTGATGGCCAGGTATTATCTGACCAGAAATTTTCAAAAATTTTTCAGGATATTTCTCTGCTCAATAGCCTGGGTATCAAACTGGTCCTGATACATGGCATCCGGCCTCAAATAGAAAAGCGCCTGCGAGCCAGGAAAGCACGCTCACAGTATTTCAACGGGGTGAGAATCACCGATGATGATGCCCTAATATGCGCCCAGGAAGCTTCGGGTGCAGCTCGCATTACTATTGAGGCGCTGTTATCAATGGGACTTGCAAACACGCCAATGGCTGGCTCTGATAACAGAGTGATATCCGGTAACTTTATTACTGCATGCCCGTTGGGCGTCACTGAGGGTATAGATTATCAACATACCGGCAAAGTGAGGCGGATTGACCATCATGGTATTCAGCAGTCGCTGACAGAAAATACTATTGTTCTACTTTCCCCTATTGGTTATTCCCCTACTGGTGAATTTTTCAACCTGACTGCGCTTGAAGTCGCCTCAGCGACAGCGATAGCCTTACAAGCTGATAAGCTAATCTTGCTGGTCGACTCAAAGGGGTTGCGCCTCCCTCGCCATCGTTTAGCACGGGAACTAACACTCACTGAAGCTAAAAAAATTATAGCGGGTAAAAAACGTCTGCCTGAGGATGTCTCCGCACCCTTGCGCCAGGCTTATTATGCCAGCAGCAAAGGCGTGCGCCGCAGTCATTTAATCGACCACCATATCGATGGTGCTCTGTTATTAGAGCTATTTACGCGGGATGGTTGTGGCTCAATGATATTTGCTGATCAGTATGAAGGTATTCGTCAAGCCACTATTGATGATGTGGGTGGCATCATCCAACTGGTGTCCCCGCTGGAAGAACTGGGTGTATTGGTAAAATGGCCCCGGGAAAAGCTGGAAATTAATATCGATAAATTTTCGATTGTCGAACGCGATGGCATGGTCATCGCGTGTGCAGCGATCTATCCATTGATGAAGGGGAAAATAGCAGAAATTTGTTGCCTGGCAGTCAGACCTGAATACCAGGGTATGGGCTATGGCAGTATGCTACTGTCCTTTTTAGAAAAACAGGCCGAAACCCTCTCTATAAGCCAGTTTTTTATTCTCACAACGCAGGCAATGCACTGGTTTCAAGAACAAGGATTCCATAAAACGGATCTTAAGTCACTCCCTGTCAAGCGTCGGTCTTTATATAACTACCAGCGAAACTCCAAGATCCTGATTAAGGGTGATTTTACTTCCTGACAAAAGGCCAGCTAATTACGCTGCTGGTATCAGCGAGTATAGACAGTTAGATATACTGACCTGCTATAATATTTAAGATCATAGCGCTGGTATTAACGAATTAGGATTCTGGGCAGATTCAAAAAATGATCTCCAATCCACATTTAGCACATCAAATCCACCTTCAGAATACGTATAGGTTCCAGGGTCAAATGTAGAACCGTCCACATCCCAGCCTCCTGCCCCTGTAGGATCAGTAGGCGCCGACCAACCACCGCCAGGTGCATAGACAAACTTACCTGCTGTGATATTCGAGTTTTTCACCACGGCGGTATCGTTAATATCAAAATCGGCCCCACCTGGAACCGGTAAATCAGGATCAGTGAGGATGAGAGTATTGGTCATTGGTGCGTTAACGGTCGCATCGGCATAGGTCGACCCAGTCATATCAGCGGAAAATTGCAAATCCAGCGTTCCTTCTGTCAGCGCCTGGCTGATTATTGGTTTTCTGTCAAGTAATGACTTATCAACCGTCACGGATACACTCGCATCAGTCATCTCCAGCCGCAGCACGACTCTCGACGGATCAATAGTGCCATTCCCTGAAAGTTTATACCGCTGATCAACGCTTAATACAGTACCAGTATCACCAGGGGAACTAAAAAACTTATAACCCAAAGGAGACTTGGCATTGGCGAGTCGGCGTCTAGGCCATGCGGTAATATCAAACGCATCAAAGGAGACAGTATTTCTATCCCCGATCAGTGAACGCTCATTGCCACCACTGGTGGAAAACGAGCGCACGCCGTTTGGCCCAGTGCTTTGGAGGACAGAATCTGTATAAGATTCCTGGCGGAAATCTGAATTCGCGTCGTCAATCACGACATGAAAGTAATCTTTCCCACCAATGTTAATTGTATCTTGTATGAACCGTGTCCCGTCATTGCCTTTATCATTTGAATCACCTCCACTAGTCTGCCCCTTGACGATAAAACCCCCGGTCATACCTGTGCCATGCGGATTATAGTTGAATTCAAAGTTCGTGGCATAGACATCGGCAACGAAAAATATCATCAAGTAACAGCAGTTTTTTATGAAAATATTCATGATTTTCTGATGGACGTGCTCCTCGGCGGCAAAAGAATCAGCACTCAGATTTACGCCTGAAGTACCCGCATGTGCGCCACTATGCATTTAGTATTTTAACAAAAACGTCACTCTGACGCAATGAAAGCCTCTGATAACTCAACATACCCCTTTAAAACATCATATTAAACAGAGTCTTATCACTTATTCAATAATAAAGATTAATTCTAAATAGAAAACGAAAGCCATCAAAATTAAGCTTGATATTGCGATAAAAATCCTCACGGGTATTCGGGTCATCCACGTCTGTAGGCGTTGCGTCCTCCTGAAGATAGCCCAGCCTGCCATTGGACATTCTGCGGTAGGGCAACCCATCGCGATTGATTTGATCCCCATCTACAAAATCATCGCGTTCCTTGATATCGCCCAGGGTAAAATCGCTCTCAGTGATCATATACTTACCCTCAAACCCCAGTGACAGCCAATCTCTGATAAACCACTCTGCACCAAGCCCGACCCCGCCCATAAACAGGGAGGCCGTCTGAGAATCCATAAACATATCACGCCGCACGCCAACCAGATCCTCAATAGGACTATCGACGAACAAAAATACCCATTTTTCCTGGTAATCGATGTCGAATACCTCATGTATCGACAGCGAACTGTAAACCCGATATTTCGGCTTGCGCACAAAGCTGTAGCGCCACCCTAGCTGGTATTCAGTATACGATAGGGTACCAGTTCTTTTACCATTAACGACATTGTTAACAAAAAACTGCTGGAGCGGCAAATTGCCCGTCGTCTTATTGATGGCGGTTCTTTCCCAGGCATTCACGCCGACATAGAAGGCATGACGATCATTAGGGTGCCAGGCAAACTCCACACCTGCCAGAGTCGCCGCCTGATCATCCGGCAGTGGATTATCAAAACGGAAGGGAAGCTCTGCCGTCTCATTGACATCGGTATCTTCACCAGGTGCGCCCGATCCATCGCCGCCCTCACGAATCAAAACAACCGCATCCCCAATGAGCGGCGAGTTATTTAATCCATTGTTTAGATCATCCGTTTTTGAAACATGGGCACCCAATATAAACGAAAAGCTCCATCGTGTTTCATCGCCAAACCTCCCACCCTCTGCGAAACTAACCCCGTTCACCAGTAATAGGACCACACAAAGGCATAGCCCCGAGGCCACGGATAGCAGGTTATTACAATGATACTCAGCTGGGCGAATCATGTTGAGGTTGTACCGAATGTGAGAATTTGGGTCGATAGTAGGCAAATGCCAGAGGTAGCAGGATTAAGGCCGCCAGGCAGGCCACCACCATATAGCTTGCAACAAAATAGCCCAGCTTGACGTGGGGCGGGAACTGAGACAGACCCAGCACCAGGAATCCTGCAGTAACAACCAGGGCATTAAAGACGATAGGCTTGCCAACGCTGCGCATCGCGCCCAGTGTCGCCTGTTGCTCACCCTGGCCTGCTTTGCGCTCAAGAGCGTAGCGGTAAATATAATGCACACTGTAATCTACACCGACACCGATGGCGACACCCGCTGCCAGTACGGTGGAGACATCCAGGGGGATAAGCAACCATCCTGCAACGCCCGCTACGATGATAGTGGTCAGGGTGACTGGCAGAACGGTATAGACGCCTGCCGTCAGCGAACGAAACAACAGCATAGCAATCAGGAAGATGCCGATCTTGGACAGGACGATGGCAAGTACCTGGCTCTTGATCAGCAAATCTGCCCACACATAGGAATTATTGGCCGAGCCGGCCATATTGACCGCCACATCCAGGTCGCTAAATTCTCGAGAAACATAATCACGCACATCATCGATAATGGCCTTCAGCCTTTCTGTATGGTCAGTTTTAATAGCAAAGGTAATATTGGCCTGACGGTATGGGTAATCCACCACCGCATCGAGCTGTTCTGGACGCCCGGAAATCGATAATAAAAAGAGATATTCACTGATCTCCTGGCGCGACTTTGGCAAAACGTCATAGGACTCATCATCAGCATGCAAAGATTTATTGGTACTCTTCAGATAGTCCACCAGAGACAGGGATCCTCCAACATCGTCCAGGCTGTCGATATGTTCCTGCAACGCCTCCATCTTGGCCAGTAATGCCGGGGATTTGAGGGCGTCTTCCCGCTTGCCATCCACCACGACATTGAGAAATATTGTCCCGTCGAACTGACGGTTGAGCAGATTATTGGCCTGCACAATATCGCTGTCATCACGAAAATCGGCTATCCAGCTTGAGTCAACAAAAAGTCTGCTCGCTCCGCTACCGATTACAAGCGCCACAATGATCACGGCTACTGTTGCGACTAAGCGTCTTGAAGTCAGGGTTCTGGCCAGTTTAACCAATCCCCTGGTCAGTGGTCCGGCCTCGTCATGTAACCTCAGTGAACGACGGCGCTGTAGATAGTTGCTGACATGGGGGGGCATTAAAGCCAGTGCCGCCGGGACCAGTGTTACCGATGCCAGCCAACAGAACCCAATACCCAGGGCCGTAAAAATACCGAACACCTTGAAAGGCGGCATTTCCGCCCACCACAGCGATAAAAAACCCACCGCCGTGGTCACCGTGGTAATCAGCAAGGGCTTGCCCAGCTCATTCATGAGCTGTACCACAATGTCACGCCGGTCACGATGTATATCTTCCAGGACGATATCCTCATAATGGCTGAGTATATGCAGGGCATCACCAATACCGACCGCGACCAGGATAACCGGTAACATGGTGGAGATGGTATACATGGGTACGCCTACTGCAGCCATGACACCCAGCGTCCATATAATGGCAACGGCAACTACCAGCAAAGGGAGCATCACTCCCCGAAGATTTCGAAATATAAAGAACAGCGCTGCGAGAATAGTAAATACCAGCAAGGGGATCATAACGCGCAAGTCTGCCAAGGCGTTCTGACCCGAGGTCACTTCAATGACTGGCCGACCGGCCATGTAAAAACGATCACCGTTTTCAGCCTTTTGTTCATGCAGCGGCACATCCCAGTTACTGCTCTCCCAGTCCCCATTTTTTTTCCATTCGCTCCCCTCTTCAGTATTGCCCTTATCTTTCCAGTTAGAAGCCTGACCCTGCTGCCAATCCCCTCCCCCATTACTTTTCGGCCACTTCCCTTCCTCTTCCTGCTTACCCTGTTGGAGTTCACCCATCAGGATCCCCTTCACCTGAAAATAGCTCTGGTAGCGGTGCTCAATACCCTCCTTGAGCTTGACCCTGATCATTGTCGCCTTGCCATCGGCAGAAACCAGGTTCCCTACGAATAAGTCTGCATGGTCGTAGATGACCTTACGCATGCGGGAAATAGATGCCTCGTCTTCCGGGACCGTTTCCATCAGGGGTTCATTCACTAATTCATCTTCTGTCCCCAAAAATACGGTCGCGGTCGAAAGCGAGGCCACATCAACACGACGCTGTGCCAGAACGCCAGGCAGCGCAGCAACCTTTTCAGAGATACGGGCAACACGCGCCAGTGTTTGAGGATTGAAAATTCCATCATCATTGCTAATCGCAATGATGATGGAATCCTTTACTCCGAAGGTATCAGCGACATATTCATCATACTTAATAGCGGGATGACCCTTTGGGAAATAGACTCGTGCGTCAGTTTCCCATTCCAAATTGCCAAATTGACTTAACGCCAATATTGAGGCAATTAAAACAGCCAGCAGTACAAGCTTCGGAAACCGTACGACATAGAGAAAGAAATGCTTCAACATCCAATGATCCTCAATTTCATATAAGTGCTGTATTCCTATGGAAAAGTGGGGTCAGACTTGAGTTTTTCATAACCCTGCTTTTCGAAGGAAACTTTTACCCGAGGAAAAACTCGAGTCTGACCCCACTTTTTACCTGAAAAACTCAAGTCTGACCCCGCTTTTCCTTATATTTATCATCACTAGAAACTATATTTAAACGTCATAAACACTCTGTCATTCTTGTCAAAATTACCGAAAAACCGGAACCGTGGATCAACTTCAAGAATATCTGTTGCACGGCCATCCACAACAACGATCCCGGTCCGTGAATTTTCTCCCCAGAAAATATTCATGCCGCCAGAAACCTGGAAGCGCTCAGTCACACTAAATGTAATTTCGGGAGCAAGATAAAATTCAGACATATTGACGGGCCAGATACCCAGGGCCTCGAAGACTGCGCCATGCTGCGGTAGTTCTTTACGAATAAAAAAGTTGAACGATGTATCAAATTCATCCTGAATGATTGCTTCATCATAATCCAGAATAATCCATTGTACGATCCCTGGCGAAAAATCGGTTTTCCAGAGATTGAAGTCCAGCCCTAGCCCCCATCGGATGTGGTTTTTCTGAACTTCACCCTCATTATCAACAAAACCATCTCCGTCCTCATCAACATCATTACTGATCCCGAAATATTTATTTGTGACGTAAGCAAATTCACCTTTAAGAACCTGCCCAAACAGGGAGCGCTGAAATGTAGAACCATACATATGGATGCGAGTGTAAGTTGGGAAGAATACCGGGTCTTCCTGAACGGTATTGTTCGTCCTGAGTCGACGGAAAATCACTGGGAAATCATCCCAGGTGTAAAAATAGCTTAAGCTCAATTCGGTGTCCCAAACTGTACGCGTCACCCGGGCACCAACTTCAGTATTATCGATAGTCCAGCTGTTTGGAAATGATGTACCGGGCACTTTTTGCAGCAGTTCCCACTCAGATCCTGCTGGTGCAGGTTCATGAAACTCAAGATCAGGTATCACAACCAATTGATAAGCGTTGTTCTGCCCATAATAATCGACTTTCAGGGACCACAGCGGTATCCGATAATCAAGCAGGTCAGGCGCTATCATTTCACGAAAGTCCATAGGATTGATTTCATCCACGATCCTGATCCCGGTCATCACGCCCCAGATAATAAACTGCTTACCAATTCGGATATCGAAATCACCTAGAAATGAATCAAGATATAGTTCCCGGATTGCTGCCTCAGGCGAATCTTTTCGTTCATCAAGTGCTTCGATAAAATTCAGCGGCTGATCAGACTCCCGCTCTGTCCGGGCGGCGATCACATCATAATCAAACAGGTCATAAACCATGTCATAATAGGCCCAACCACTGGCACTCACTTCAAATCTTTCACTAATTGGATAATTGACGTCCAGTGAAAAGATATTGCGCATTTTCGTAAAGGATCGTGGCTCCCGGTAGCGATATGCTGTTTCGTTTTTAAGATAGCCGCTCAAGTTTAGCTGGGAGGGTATGAAATCCCATAGGGCAGCATTCGCAGGACCGATGACAGGCAACAATGCCAAAGAAAGGATTGCTAGAAAACTTACGACTGTTTTCTGCATAGACTGTTCACGCAATTAATAACCGAAAGATCACTGTAACCCTTTGTGTTTTATGTCTTTTAGGTGTTAACAGCCTGATTTTCAAGAGACACCTATAATATAGAGAAAACGTTATACATTATTTCGGCAGAAAAAATCATTCAATGAGGCAGGGTTTCACCTCTAGTCAGAAGACGAAATGTGTGCGCAATGCCAATCTATACGCCATATGATATCGAAGTACTACTTGAGCACACAGTGGGGAGAACAGGCTAAAACAACTACTGGCAATTACCCCTCATAAGCAGCACGTGTGATACAGGGACAATTGCTTACCCCGGCGAATACCCACCACCTGCCCATTAGATTGCTTTTCAAATCAATTATAGGGTAAATCCCCATATACCTGTGATACGCACTAATGAGTAACTGCAAATCTCACTTATACGGGGCGTTATACGTTGTTATACGTAAATTTTGGCGAAAAGTCAATAAACTAGCATCTCACTAGTCCCTAGCGAATTCCCTTTTGCAATGCCCTTTCAGTAAACATCCGGTCCTTCAATCCAACATTGATTGAAATATCAGATACCTGAAATGTAGAGCTATGACCCGTCTTTCGATTACTGACTACAACTTCGTCCCATAGCCAGGCGCCCGAGACGTTCTGCCAGGACAGCGTCTGGACCTTCAAAAGTGACCCATTGGGGTCATAGTATTCCATCGACGTTTTATTGCAGTCACCCCAGTCACTAGCTTTTTCATACACCGCAATAATCTTGCTGTAGAGTGGCTTGCGTTCCATGGGTACGCTTTCAATAATATAGCGGGTTCCGCCATCAATACTCTGTTCTTCAACTAAACGGTGCTTGTCTTGACTCGCCAGGCGCAGACTGATGTCCCAGTAACTCAGATCTGATCCCAAAAAACGGTCTGCTGGATCGCGGACTGATACCCGGCGTATTTTTTTCAGAGAGGGAAGATATAACCATTGATCAACGTTTTTACCGGTCTCCGGTAAATAGGCCCAGCGCATAAAACCGGTCCCCTTGGCATCCAACGGATATTCGGTAAACAACACCATCTTGTCAAAGACATCACCCTTGCCCACAAAGTTTTTCCAAAATCGACGGTAGACATTTTTCTTCTCATTCCCGGCAACATCGCGCAAGATAACGGTAAGTTTTGAGCGGTTGTCATCACCGGCATAGGTATCCAGATCACATCGCTGCACTACCATTTCAGCCGTAACTGTTTCGGCCTGCGCCACCCCACCCCAAATAGGTAATTGGGCAAACAGCATGACGCTACTGATCAGGACGCGGTTAATGACCATTATTCTATTCTCCTTATCCAAGCACTGACGTGTAAAATATTATAGCAAATTCTTGCAGGAGCACTCATTAGTGGATAGCTCCAAATACCAAGGTCTCCACCGTATGAAGCTGGGTAACTTGCCAAACTTCTGATTCAGACACTATCACTAGATTGCGGGCAGACATAAAAAAAGGGGGGTGAAACACCCCCCTCCATATCACAGTTGCTGTGATCGATTAGACTATAATTATTAGAACGGTGCGAACGGATCGAGAGCCGTGTCGTCGGTAACCGTGATGAATGGTGCGCCAGCACTGAAGTTCGTGCCAGTATGATTCTTAACACCGGTTGATGCCGTTAGATTAGAGAAACTGTTAAAGCCAAAGAGCTGGCCACCAGCAACATCCTGGTTAAATTGAACCTCAGCTACAAAATCACCCGCAGAGAAGGGGGTCGAGGTCCCTACCATTCCGTTTTTACCGCCTGCCAGGATGGTCGCATTACCATTACCAATGCCAGCTCCAGAACGCTCACTGGCCCTGAATGTCTGGGTAATACCATTAGTGCCAGCAACATTAAGGTTAGATATCACATCCTGCCGACCAAATTCGTTTGAATTGCCCGCGAGAGCACCTTCAAATGACAGATTGGATTTTTTGAAACTGCTTGTAAAGCCAGCAGCGGTATCGTTGCTATTCTGGTCTAGCGTAATAAGGGAGAATTTTCCCGCTGTGCCGCCCACCATTGTCATGCCGTGATCAAAACCAAATGCACTGGTAAATTCATTACCGGCATCAGTGATCGTCGTAGTCAAGCGAATCATTTCCGCACCGTTTACGACACCATCGGTCAGATCACCAACCATGGTCATTTCCATGAACTCAGCACCAGTATTCAGCAACGCGTTGTTATCAAAGACAACGCCAGCTGCAGTTTCAAACTGCTGAGACTGACCAGACACACCACCATTACCATTCATCACGACAAATGTTTCGTCGCCAAAGAATGGGCTTGTTGCTGCGCCAAATGTGTCACCAACACCACCCTCAGCCACAACGGTCTGGATAAAGGTCTTACCATTGGTATCCGTTATTTGTCTTTGCAGGAAGCCTGTTTCATCTGTGTTTGGTGAAGCTACACAGGTATACCCTGTTGGGCAGGTCGCTGTAATACCGGTTGCACCGATCGTCCACTGACCATGAATGGTCAACGCCGTGCCCATAGCAAATGCAGCCACTGGCATAGCTACTGCAGCACCTGCGACAGCTATTTTAATCGCTTTACGTATTTTCATATAAATCCCCTTAGTTAGGATGTTTTAGTAGTTATACAGTTATAACTTTCTACTAAAATCCATCTTTATACTACGCTCATTCCGTGAATTACCATCACTCTGCATTTCTTGTGTGACGCAGTTCTCATGTGAGTATCAGCAACTATACCAGTTTGCGCCAAGTGCGTCAAACTAACTGTTGACTGTTTGGGAAGCGAACGCACTATAACCTCTTATTTTATAAGAAATATATAATTACAACGCCGAGAGGTTTAACCATGTCAGAAATTTCTTAGCACAACCAATAGGTTAACAGAAGCAACCCGGCTTGGCACGTTTTACACTTCAGCGCTTAAGGCTTCACGCTGTGTGTTAAAACCTGAACTGAAAGCCCAGATTAAAGAAACTCGACGTAAAATCACCCAAAATGACACTCTGGAAGGCAACCGGCACACCATTTGCGGCATAGACCAGGCCAACCGGTAGATTCGACTGTGTATCACGGTAACTATAGCCAGCGAACAATGTCATATCATCATGCGCACGATAACTCAGATTAAATGATATTGTGGTTCTGATATTTTTCCGTTCCTCATTGAGGCCCAGGGAAAATCTGGCATTGGTGTCTGCGTTCGTGTAGCCCTGCCTCTCCCAACCCAGCGTAGCGGACCCAAACAGGCGCGGCATACGAGGGATAGGGCGGTTGTATGACAACCTGAACTGGTGCGCTGTAAAAGCATAGTCGGTACCCAGTGACTGTTCATTGTCGGTACTTCTATAGTCATAGAGCAGCGCCCAGTTCCCCCAGTCTATAGTGGGATAGGTCGCGGTTAGACTCGCGCCCCAGGTGCGTGTTTCTGTCAAAGTCGAATTCTCAGGTTCAAAATCATTATAGGTCAGTCCGGCCTGAAAGGTCTTGGGCTGCGGTTCAGCCTTTTTCAGCTGGGGAAGGGTCAAGGTCCGCAAACGCTCCACCTCCAGTTCCTTCAATTTTTCCGCAGCCTGGGCACCGATATCTGTACCCGCGCCCTCCCGGACAACCTGCTCCAACACAGTGATGGCTTTGTTGAGACGCCCGGTTTCATAATAGAGCATCCCCAGTCGAAAGCGGGCACTCAAGTTGCGCGGATCTTCCTCGAGGATTTCGATAAAGAGTACCTCTGCCTCGGTATAACGACCCTGCCGTGTATAAATGATACCCAAATTCAGCTTGGCCAATGGTTCGTCCGGGACAACCGACAGCACGTTCTCAAACATCGCCTGGGCAGCATTCAACTTGTTATCCCTTAACAACTCCAGCCCTTGCTGTAAACCC
The DNA here is from genome assembly GCA_003230085.1 of Gammaproteobacteria bacterium. GTDB lineage: Bacteria > Pseudomonadota > Gammaproteobacteria > SZUA-140 > SZUA-140 > SZUA-140. Next base: position 2,252 of record QIGV01000162.1, on the reverse strand, counting down.
AGGCGGTCCAGGACAATTTTACGAGTGGCCTCGTCCGGATCCAGTGCCATAACAGCAGCTAATTGATCCCTGGCCTTCTGATGCATTTTTAATTGCTCGTAGAGTGCAGCCAGGCGCAGACGAATTTTAATATCTCCCGGGTTCAATGCGATGACCATTGTATAGTTTTCTACTGCAAGGCCCGTTTGTTCAAGTGCCTCATACATGGCCCCAATACGCGCCAGCAGCTCGGTATCATCTGGATAGCTATTCTGCATTTCCAGGTACATCGATAGTGCCGTGGCATAATCTCCCACCGCCGAAAACCTGGCTGCGTGCAATAGTGCCAGTCGTCGGCGTGCACTGCTGACCAGCTGCTCATCATCAGTTTCAGCGATGATCTGCAGATAAATTTGCTCTGCATCGGTCAATCTGTTCTGATTTTCATAGCGCTTGGCCAGCACAAAACGGTAGGCCATATTGTCCGGCAAATAGACGAGACTTTGTTCCAGAAAGGCGATGGCAATCTCATCATTGCCTTGTCGAATGTTGATTTGAGCAAGCCAGTAATAAGCTTCACCAATATCAGGAAAACGTTTGAGCAGACTATGGAAAACCTGGCGAGCGCCTTCCAGGTCAGACATCCCCATCAAGTGTACGCCATCATCGATAACCGCTGCGATGTCTGCCGGCGTCAAGTCGGCCTGCTCCAGAGCACGCGCTGCACGACGCACCAGTATTTCCCTTAACTGGCGTTCCGCCTGCTCCAGGACATGTACTGCACGACGCGCCGGTATCCCTCTTAACTGGCGCTCCGTAACCAATATCTGAAGTGTCCCCTCCGCCATTGCAATTACTTCCTTCAGCACTGCTATCGCGTCATTAATGCGATCCAATCGGGCATACAGATCACCCAGCACCAAACGGGCATGAAGGTTGTCGGGGTCAACCTCTAACACATATTTCAAGGTTTTTTCTGCTTCCTGAAGCCTGTTTAAATGGAGATAGGCTATACCCATATTCAGATTAATAATGGGGCTTTCAGGAATGACTTCATGGATTTTTTCAAGCAGCAGCAACGCCTCTTCATATCTGTCCAGCGCCATCAGATTGAGCGCATTTTCGAAAGTGGCAAGATCCTCATCAATATTCTGTCTAATCTGGCCTGCCCGCCGCGCCATCTCCTCAGAACTCAAAGCAACGAGCTCAGGCGGCAGGGTAATCAGCTTTCCTTCTCGTTCTATCCTCAATACCGGCACGCCACCAATATAAAACAGGGTGATCACATCATCCGGGAAAATTAAATGTGGATTCTCGATATCCGGATTAGTCTGCCAGATTTCCGGCCAAAGGAATGGGTCAAGTAATAATACTGCTGATATATCCCACAATGTGTCCCCTTTGCGTACAATATATCGCTTGACTTCCTCTTCCTCCAGCGGGATAGGTCTCTCCTTTTTGTCGGGAATGATCTCCTGGTAGGCCTCATTCAGCGCCCGACGTAAGCCAGCTTCATTCGTCTCGCGCTCTTCTTCCCCCGCTTCAGCAGCAGGGCTGCGCTCAATTTCTGACTCACCATTATCAGGCGGCGCTTTATCACCAACACGCAGCAAATTTTTCAAATAGTCAACGGGATCCTCCGTCCGTATCCCACCGACCATTCTGAGATTGATCCCCCGGCCGGCAAAGGTATCCAGCAACAAACCATGGCTTTCAGTATAGGTTGCACTTGCCGTTAAGAACTTGTCAGGCTGGTTAATATTAGCGCGCAGCCCTATCCGGGGCCTTGTAGAATCAGTCTCGTTGCTATGGTTGGTCGCATAATTAAAGCCGGTGTCCAGCGTCACAACAATATTTTTCCTGGGACGAAAACGGGTCGCAAGGTTATAGTTTACGGTCGAGACGAATGAACTTGTTTCGACTTCACGAACTTCATCAGTGACGGTTGAATCACCAATAGTGGTATTGTATCTGAGCGTGGAAGTGAAACGGGCTAGACGGTTTTCCACTGCGGTAATATTTCTTCGTGCACGCTCCACGTACACATTTCCTGGTTTGCCGGTTTTCAGAATTTCGCGGTATTGATTAAGCGCTAGTTGATCCTCATTAGTCCTCTGATAGAGAATAGCAAGATTGTAACGTAACGATACTCTGGCACCCGACATTTCGACGGCATCCTGGAAGGCCGCGACTGCGCTTTCCATATCACCCTGCTGTCTGTAGATAACACCAAGGTAGTAGTTAACTTCTGGATCGCTCTGGTCTCTGAAACT
>QIGV01000085.1 GCA_003230085.1 Gammaproteobacteria bacterium | reverse complement strand
TTGAACAGCGCGGCCAAAACATCATCACCGAGGTCATCAAGCGTAATCGTGATGCCGGTATGGCCAGCGAAGGCCATTTCACACAAGGTCGTAAACAGGCCGCCATCTGAACGGTCATGGTAAGCCAGCAGCAGGCTATTCTGATTGAGTGCCTGGATGACATTGAAAAAGGACTTGAGCGCCTGCGGATCATCCAGGTCCGGCGCATGATGGCCCACCTGATTATAGACCTGGGCCAGTGCTGAACCGGCCAGGCGATTTTTACCCTTGCCTGGATCTATCAACACCAGATCAGTATCACCCCGGTCACAACGCAGTTGTGGCGTCAGGGTGCGACGACAATCCAACACTGGCGCAAAGGCGGTGATCACCAGGGACAGGGGCGCTGTCATGCGCTGTTCCTGTCCATCTGACTGCCAAACAGTCTTCATTGACAGGGAATCCTTGCCTACCGGTATGGCGATGCCCAGCGCTGGACACAACTCCATTGCGATCCCGCGCACGGTGTCAAACAGTGCTGCATCCTCGCCGGGTTCTCCGGCCGCGGCCATCCAGTTAGCGGACAGCTTGATATCACCCAATTGACCAATCCGCGCCGCTGCAATATTAGTCAGCGCCTCGCCGACAGCCATGCGTCCCGAGGCTGCGGGATGCGCCAATGCAATCGGCGCGCGTTCACCCATGGCCATCGCTTCGCCTTGATAGGCGGCATAATCACTACAGGTGACCGCGACATCCGCAACAGGAATCTGCCAGGGCCCGACCATTTGGTCACGGGCTACCAGACCAGTGACGCTGCGATCTCCAATGGTCACCAGAAAACTTTTGTCGGCCACGCTGGGCAGTTGCAGAACTCGAATGGCGGCCTCATGAAGCTGAATGGCACTCACATCGACTGGCGGCTTTTGATAGGGATGATGAGAAACATCACGCAGCATCTTCGGCGGCTTGCCGAACAACAGCGGCATGGGCAGATCCACGGGCAGATTATCGAAAAGGCCGTCACCAATAATTAATTTTTCGTCTGAGGTCACTTCACCGACTACAGCGTAAGGGCAGCGCTCGCGCTCACACAAGGCCTGGAATGCTTCAAGTTGCTCCTGGGACACGGCGAGCACATAACGCTCCTGGGCCTCATTGCACCAGATCTGCATCGGAGACATTTCCTGTTCGGCATTAGGAATGGTGCGCAATTCGATACGGGCGCCACGGTCACAGTCATGCACAATTTCCGGAATGGCGTTGGACAGGCCGCCGGCCCCGACATCATGTATAGAGATAATAGGATTGTCATCACCCAGCTGCCAGCATCGGTCAATGACTTCCTGGCAACGGCGTTGCATTTCCGGATTGCCACGCTGTACAGAGGCAAAGTCAAGCCGCTCACTACTACTGCCACTGGCCATGGATGAGGCGGCGCCACCACCCAGGCCGATTAACATCGCAGGCCCGCCGAGTACGATGAGTTGCGCGGCGGGCGGAATTTCATTTTTCAGGGCATGCGCGGGGCGCACCGTGCCCAGGCCACCAGCGATCATGATCGGCTTGTGATAGCCGCGCAGGTGGGTACCTCCCGATGCCGATGCCGATGCCGATTCTGGCCCAGGCACCCGATCTTCATAGGTCCTGAAATACCCGGTCAGATTGGGGCGCCCGAATTCGTTATTGAATGCCGCCGCGCCAATCGGTCCTTCCAACATGATATCCAGTGCCGAAACAATCCGTGAAGGTTTACCGTTATCGATTTCCCAGGCACGCATGGCACCGGGGATTTTCAGGTTGGATACCGAGAACCCGCATAGTCCGGCCTTGGGCTTGGCACCACGCCCCGTGGCCCCCTCGTCACGAATCTCTCCACCCGCCCCTGTTGCCGCGCCAGGGAATGGTGATATGGCCGTGGGGTGGTTGTGGGTCTCTACCTTGATGTTGATGTGGGCCGCTTCGCTTGTAGTTGAATAGCGACGACTCGTTGGGTCGGGATAGAAGCGTTGGCTCTCAGGTCCGGTAATCACTGCCGCATTGTCATGGTATGCCGAGAGCAGACCTTCAGGTGAACATTTCGCGGTATGGCGGATCATGGCAAACAGGCTAAGTGCTTGTGGCTGGCCATCGATGACCCAATCGGCATTAAATATTTTGTGACGACAATGCTCGGAGTTGGCCTGGGCGAACATCATCAGCTCCACATCGGCTGGATTTCTGTTCAATGCGCCGAAGCTCTCCACCAGATAATCGATTTCATCATCACTGAGTGCCAGGCCAAGATCCTGGTTAGCCTTGAGCAGGGCCACTCGCCCGCCACCCAATAAATCGACACTGCTGACAGGCAGCGGTTCTGCATGCGTAAACAAACCTGCTGCCTCTTGCAGGGTATAACAAACACTTTCGGTCATGCGGTCCTGGACTTGCTGAACCACGGCGGCCTGTTGGTGCGTCGTCAGGGTTTTGCCATTTTGTCGGGAAATAGTGTAGGCGATCCCGCGTTCAATTCTGACCACGCTATGCAGACCGCAAATGCGGGCGATGTCAGTCGCCTTGCTGGACCAGGGTGAAATCGTACCGATGCGCGGTACTACCAGAATTAATTGGCCACAGGGTTCCTGAGGCTCAGATACCACATCCTCGGACTCTAGCAGGCGCACCAGCATTGCCTCCTGTTGGCTATCGAGATGCTGTTCAAGCTCGATAAAATGCTGGTATTCGGTAGTGACCGCCTGGAGATCCGGTATTGTAGATTCGAGACGGGTAGTCAGCTTATCCAGACGAAATTGCGAAAGCGCAGGACGACCCCGAATGATGAGCATACTACAAACACCTGCTGCTCAAGCCAGATCGACCCCCAGACGGAGGGCCACTTCCTCATAGGCCTCTACTGTCCCACCCAGGTTCTGCCGGAAACGGTCTTTATCCAGTTTTTCGCGCGTAACAGCATCCCATAAACGACAACCATCGGGGGTAAATTCATCACCCAATAAAATGTCATCATGATAACGGCCGAACTCCAGCTTATAATCTACCAGTAGTATATTGGCCTCAATAAAAAGTGCCTTCAGTACGTCATTGACCTCAAAAGTCAGTCTTTTCATGATGGCAATTTCATCGTCACTCGCCCAGTTAAAGGAGCGGATATGATATTCATTGATCATGGGGTCATGTAAGGGATCATTTTTCAGGAAAAATTCGAAAGTCGGTGGATCAAGATCCAGATTTTCTTCAACACCCAGGCGCCGGCAAATGCTGCCAGTCGTGATGTTGCGCACCACACATTCTATGGGAATCATATCCAGCCGTTTGACGAGGCATTCATTGTCAGACAGCAGATGTTCAAAATGGGTGGGTATGCCCGCTTTTTCCAGGTAAGCCATGATAAAGGCATTGAACTTATTATTGACCATGCCTTTGCGTTCAAGCTGTTCCATCTTTTCGCCGTCAAAGGCCGATGTATCATCGCGGAAACATAAAATCAACTTGTCGGGATCAGCTGTGGTATAAACTGATTTTGCCTTGCCTGAATATAGCTCCTGGTCTATTTCCATGGTTTTGTCTCCCGGATCTGTTTTCCGTCCGTGTCAATTAGCTTGTTGCAGGATTCAGTAATTAAAAAATTCATAAAGTAACAGTGTATCCTATTTGGTTTAGGGCTGCATCCGGCGAACATTTTACAGGCCTTCGAATCAGCTAATATCACGCCAGGCCAGGCCCTCGTCCTGCAGCGCGATAGACACCCAATCCGGGGAACAGCCTAGCGCCCTGCTCAAGGTTTGACGCACCCGTTCAACGGTATTGTTTTGCTCACTCAAATGGGCGGCTACCAGGTGTTGCAGTTTTGAGCAATCAATATGATTCAATAGCTCAGCAGTTTGGCGATTACTCAAATGCCCGAGGCTACCGCCAATACGTGCCTTGACCGACTCAGGGTAGGAACTATTCGCCAGCATTTCTTCGTCATGATTGCACTCGATGATCAGTGCATCACAACGACTGAGTACCGACAAGATATGTTGCGTCGGGCTACCGGTGTCTGTCAGCAAACCCAGGCGGCGGTTGCCGTCTGAAAAGACATACTGGCACGGCTCTCGTGCATCATGAGGAACAGGATAGGGTTGTATGTGAATATCATCTATCGTCAGTGACTGATGACAATTCAACAATTGTAACACTGGAATCTCAGCGGGCTTCAAGTGCATAGCGGTGCCGGGAGTCATCCACACTGGTATAGAAGTCTTTCTGGCCAGGGCCGCAACACCCCGGATATGATCGCCATGTTCATGAGTCACCAGTATTGCAGACAGATCATCAAGTGCCAGTCCGAGCCCAGCCAGCCGCCGCTGTAGCTGGACCATGCTAAAGCCGCAATCAACCAGAATGCAGGTGCCGTTTTTTCGAATCAGGGTGGCATTACCACGGCTACCACTACCCAGCGAGGCGAAACTCAGGGGACCCTTATGCAAGACGACTATTCTTCCTTGAGTAATACTTCGGGCGGTGCATCGATTTCCCTGCCATCATCGGGCATCAACTGCGCTGCAGATCCGTCTTCATCCTGTGCGGGTGGCTCATCGGGGATAATCATTAAATTATTGGTACGAGGTGCTTCAAGCCCTGGTGGTATTTTGAGCGGCGCCTGCATTTCACTCTGCAAGTAGGCAGTTTCATGTTTTTTTGAGCTGCTGCAGGCGGAAACCACTGCAAACAGTAGAATAAGGAGTAACGGCATCATCCGGCGCCCAGAACCAACGAATAAAATATTTTTCATCTAACGTTCATGCTTAAATAGGTAAAATCAGTTTTTTAATGCGCAGTGAAATCATGCAAATTTTACAAGGCGCCAGAATCCTGTAGCGCACTCCGCACTGTTTCATGATATTGACTGGACAACAGGGTCAGCGGTAAACGAATGCCTGTTGAAATCAACCCCATCTCATGTAATGCCCACTTGACTGGAATGGGATTGGCCTCGACATATAGATCTCTGTGCAGGGGCATCAGGCGGTTGTTAATCGCCTGCGCGGCCTCTCGATCGTGCCGTAAGGCGGCTGCGCACATCTCATGCATAGGTTTAGGCATGAGGTTCGCGGTGACCGATACCACCCCTTTCCCACCACACAACATCAGCTCCATGGCAGTCGCATCGTCGCCACTGTAGACGTCCAGGCGCTCACCACAGCGTTCCATAATTTCCCGGGCACGCTGCAAATCACCCGTGGCCTCCTTTATCCCAATGATATTGGAAATGTGGGACAACCGCTCCACGGTCTCCGGTAATATATCGCAAATAGTCCGTCCTGGTACATTGTACAAAATCTGCGGTATCGCGACTGCCTCGGCGATCGTCTTAAAATGCTGGTAGAGACCTTCCTGAGCAGGATTATTATAGTATGGCACCACCAACAGGCAGGCGTCAGCACCACCCTCCATGGCACATCGCGTCAGATCAATGGCCTCCCGAGTAGAATTGGATCCTGTCCCGGCAATGACGGGCACCCTGCCCGCTGCCATTTCAACCATGCGCCTGATCAGCTCACAGTGCTCTTTCTCACTCAGCGTTGGGGATTCCCCTGTGGTGCCGGCTACAACGATTGCATTAGTACCATTGGCTACATGGAATTCAACCAGCTGGTGCAGCTCATCAAAATCAAGCTCACCACCCTCCTGCATCGGCGTCACTAAAGCGACCATGCTGCCATGAAACATCTGTTTACTCCGCAATCAAAACTGCCATATTACTGATCCCGCCACAAGATAACAATTATCCTGAGATCTGCAGCTGAATCGATGCCAGTTGGTCTCGGCCGATGATTTCGCCCCAGCCTGTTTTCACGTATGATAACGCCTTCTACCAAAAGAGAAGGCATCTGGATTTGGAAAAATATCTGGTGATTTCTGCCCTGGGACATGATCAGCCAGGGATTGTCGATGGACTATCTCGAGTCATACTTGATTGCCAGTGCAACATTGTGGACAGCCGCATGTCTGTCCTGGGAGGAGAGTTTGCCGTCGTCCTGCTCGTCACCGCCCCCACTGCACAGAAAATTGAAGCTTTAAAGGCTGAACTGCATGGCCTCCAGAAGACACTAGGACTCACTATTATATCCAAAGAAACTGTAGCTCGAGCTGCGTGCCCTGGCCAAATGACTTACGACGTATCCGCCGTGGCAATCGATCATCCGGGCATCGTCCATCAGCTGGCTAAATTCTTTTCCTGCAAGGGCATCAATATCGAAAACCTGGGCACTGACTGCTATGCTGCAGCCCATACCGGCACACCCATGTTCGCGATAAAGATGCAAATCAATGTGCCGTCTGATCAAAACATTACCGAGCTCCAGACACAATTTCTGGATTTTTGTGATGACTTGAATATCGATGCCACGCTAGACCCCCACCAAACTGATAGTGACGGATAGAAACACGATGGTAAAAAAAATAGAAATTGATCAGCATCTGCCTGATTTTGAGGCCCCTGCGACAGGCGACAAAATTGTTAAGCTGTCTGAACTGAAGGGTGAACATGTGGTGTTATATTTCTACCCTAAGGACGCTACCCCCGGTTGTACGCAGGAAGGGCAAGACTTCCGTGACCAGTTTCTCAAGTTCAGAAGGCGCAAGACCCTCATATTCGGCATTTCCCGAGACAACCTCAAATCACATGAAAAATTCAAGACCAAGCAAGCATTTCCGTTTGACTTGATTGCGGATGAAGATGAGCATCTGTGTCAGCTCTTCGACGTGATAAAAATGAAAAACATGTATGGTAAAAAGGTTCGCGGTATTGTGAGGAGTACATTTTTAATCGACAGTCATGGCGTACTGCGACAGGAGTGGCGCGCGGTCAAGGTCGCCGGTCATGTTGATGAGGTACTGGAGGCTGTTAGCTCGCTCTCAAGTTGATACGCTCAACTGACATCATCTCCCACCGCCTTGGGTAGGTGGTGGTCACCCGATACCCAGCTTTCCTCGTTTCGAGGCCAGGCATTCATCACCGCCTTGACCAGCGTAGCCAGGGGGATGGCAAAAAACACGCCCCAGAACCCCCATATCCCGCCGAACACCAGTATTGCGGTAATGATAGCAACAGGATGAAGATTCACCGCTTCAGAAAATAGCCAGGGTACCAATATGTTGCCATCCACGGCCTGAATGACGGCATAGGCCACCATGAGATAGCCGAATTCGGAACCCCACCCCCATTGAAAGAAGGCAATGATCGCGATGGGAAAAGTGACCGCGATGGCCCCGATATAGGGCACGATAACAGACAGCCCCACCAACGCCACCAGCAACATGGCAAAATTGAGCCCCATGATCATGAAAACGATATAGGAAACTACGCCCACAATCAGTATTTCGGTAAATTTGCCGCGCACATAATTACCGATTTGCAAGTTCATTTCATCCCACACGCGAATAGCCAAATCACGCTCACGCGGAAGATAACTGGATAACCAGTTCAGGATCAGCTGTTTGTCCTTGAGAAAAAAGAATATGAGAACTGGCACGAGAATCAGGTACACCAGCAGGGTAAACAGCCCCGAAATCGAGGCCAGGGAGATCGACAGGACATTCTGGCCCAAGGCGCCGACGGTGGAACGCATGGAGGACATAAACTCTTCGACCTGTGATGCAGAGGCAAAGTCAGGGTAACGCTCGGGTAATTGCAGGAGTATCTGTTGCCCCTTGGCAATCATGTTGGGTAATTCCTGAATCAGGTCTTTGACTTGCCCGATGAGTAGCGGTAGTAAACCCAGCAGCAGAAAAGCCAGGAATGCCAGAAAAGGTATAAATACCAGCAACACTGAGACCATGCGCTTGATATTCCGGGTTTCCAGCAAGCTCACCAGCCCCTCCAGCAGATAGGCTAGAACCACACTGGCAAGCAGGGGCGCCAGGATATCGCCCATAAAAATAATAATTGCAAATCCCAGTACCAGAAGTATGGCGAGAAATACGCCTTCCGGATCAGAAAAATATTTTCTGTACCAACGATTTAGTATATTCGTCATATTGCGGTGGAAAAACGTTCCTCAGAACTAACAGTGCCGAAGCGGCCTATTTTGATTCTTTATTTTTATATTTAATATGATACGGAATCACCAACGCTCAGGCCCAAGGTGCGGGCGGCACGCCCACAGTTCTCGCCAACCTCGATCAGGCCATTGGAATTACGGTACCAAAATACCTTTCCCCGCGGCACTTCCGCATAGTGATGAGCATATTCAATCTGACTACCTTTAACAACCAGAATTGCCTCATCATTGAACTGCTGTGAGCGGATACCAGTCAAAGCATTGCCAAAATGATCGATATAGATGATTTTCATCAGGTCAGGCGGCCAGTCTTCGTGCGTCGGCCTGACAAAGGTCTGCAACATTCCCGGTAGCAGCTCGCCTTTAGACAGGCGAGCTGCCACTGGTGCGAACAGATCGCGACCATGAAAGGTGGCGGACAGGGTCTCGGGGCGCCATACGATCTCCTGCCATTCAACTTCATGCCCGGACTGCGCTACTCTATTAAAGAGTCCGTTATCCGGACCGACGAACCACTGCCCGTCAATGCTGACCACCACTGGTTTACGTTCCGTACTGCCAACACCTGGATCTACTACGCACAGGAAAACCGTTGCAGATGGAAAGCCTGCGGTATAGGCATCAAGCAAATATGCTCCCGCTTGCGGATCACAGGCGGGAGCATTTGCAAAGAGATCAACAATTGGCACATGGGGCGCATCCTGCAGCAAAACGGCCTTTAGCTGGCCCAAATAGGGGCCCTCCAGGCCAAAATCTGTGAACAGGACAATCACGGAAGCACTAGTCTTTCGAAAGCCATATCTGGAACATGCTGCCAGAAAGCAAAAACCGGGCAATGCCCGGTTTGTAATAAATTATCCAGCGCTTTCTATGGCTGGTCTGTCTACCAGCTCGACCAAAGCCATGGGGGCCTTATCACCACTACGGTAGCCACATTTGAGTATCCTCAGATATCCCCCCGGCCTTTCCTTGTAACGCGGCCCCAGCTCATTGAACAGCTTGCCTACAGCTTCCCGATCACGTATGCGTGAGAAGACCAGGCGCCTTTTCGAGACACTGTCTATCTTCGATATGGTAATCAACGGCTCAATAACTCGCCGCAACTCTTTTGCCTTGGCCAGAGTTGTTTTAATGACTTCATGCTGTACCAGCGATGCCGCCATATTTTTAAACATGGCTTTGCGATGGCTGCTGTTACGATTTAATTTTCTTCCACTATTACGATGGCGCATATTCCTATATTCCTACTTGATCAGCATCTTCTAATTAAAGCAAATTTCAGGCTGAAACCACTTCCTTTTCGCTGTCAGCATCCTTCCGCTTCAAGCTGGGTGGCGGCCAGTTTTCCAAGCGCATCCCCAGAGAAAGTCCATGCGTTGCAAGAATGTCTTTGATTTCTGTCAGCGACTTCTTACCCAGATTGGGCGTCTTCAACAATTCCACCTCGGTACGCTGAATCAGGTCACCAATGTAATATATATTTTCAGCCTTGAGACAATTCGCTGAGCGAACAGTCAGTTCCAGGTCATCGACCGGCCTTAGCAAAATAGGATCTATTTCCGCTTCTTCCTCTACGGGCTCAATCTCTTCTGTCGTCTCCAGCTTGACAAAGATGGACAACTGATCCTGCAGGATTGTAGCTGCAACGCGTATAGATTCTTCAGGGTCAACGCTGCCATTCGTTTCCAGGTCAATGATCAGCTTATCCAGGTCAGTACGTTGTTCTACACGGGCTGTATCTATAGTGTAACTGACGCGCCGAATTGGGCTGAATGAGGCATCCAGAACCAACCTGCCGATGGGCCGTGTCGCTTCATCTGCCTGCTTGCGTATCGATGCGGGCTGATATCCACGACCTCGCTCCACCTTGAGCACCATATTCAGCTCTCCGGCCTCTGTAAGATTAGCGATGATCAACTCGGGGTTGATGATTTCGACATCATTAACCAACTCAATATCACTGGCATAAACCGGGCCGGAACCTTTTTTCCTGAGCGTCAGTGTAACCTCATCCTGCCCTACCATACTGACTGACAGGTTTTTGAGATTAAGCAATATATCGATGACATCTTCCTGCACGCCTTCAATGGTGGTGTACTCATGCAAGACACCTTCGATTTCTACCTCGGTTACTGCACATCCAGATATGGAAGATAGCAGTATGCGTCTTAAAGCATTACCCAAGGTGTGTCCAAATCCTCGCTCCAGGGGCTCCATGGCCACTTTTGCATGAGTGTCAGTTATGGTTTGAACATCGACGATATTTGGTTTCAACAACTCTTTTGCTGAGCCCTTCATAAAAAATCCTCTCTGCTGTTGAACAGTTGGTTAAGTGAAATTGATGAGCTGCTTACTTAGAATACAACTCAACGATTAAGTTTTCGTTTATTTCAGCAGGAAGGTCGCTCCGTTCCGGTACAGCTTTGAATATTCCTTGCATCTTGCTAGCATCAAAATCCAACCATTCACTCAGGCCCTGTTGCTGTGTAAAATCGATAGATGCCTGGATCCGAAGCTGCTTTCTGGCCTCATCCTTGACTGAGATTACATCATTAGGCTTTACCTGATAGCTGGGTATATTGACCTTATTTCCATTTACAATAATCGCATTGTGACGCACTAACTGGCGCGCCTCGCTTCTTGAGGCACCGATCCCCATTCTGAAAATTACGTTATCCAGACGACTTTCCAATAGGCTCAGTAAATTCTCGCCTGTCGACCCTTTACGTCGATCTGCCTCCTGGTAATAGCGACGAAATTGTTTCTCAAGTATGCCGTAAATACGACGCACTTTCTGTTTCTCGCGTAACTGAATCGCGTAATCGGTCAAGCGTGTCCGACGTTTACCGTGCTGTCCCGGTGGGAAAGCCCGTTTTTCTATTGCGCACTTGGCCGTAAAACACTTCTCACCCTTGAGAAAAAGCTTTTCCCCCTGGCGCCGGCATAAGCGGCATTTTGCATCGGTATATTTAGCCACAATTTTCCTCTATTTCTTAATGTCTTAAACGCGCCGTTTCTTAGGTGGACGACAGCCGTTGTGTGGTATCGGTGTCACATCTGAAATACTGCTTATGTTGAAGCCCGCGCTATTAAGCGCACGTACTGCAGAATCCCGTCCGGGACCCGGTCCCTTGACCATAACCTCCACATTCTTCATGCCAAATTCCTTGACGACATTACTCGCTTTCTCTGCTGCAACCTGTGCAGCAAACGGCGTGCTCTTGCGGGAACCTTTGAATCCGGCGCCACCTGCAGAAGCCCAGGCTAAGGTATTGCCCTGGCGGTCAGTGATCGTAATAATCGTGTTGTTAAATGACGCATGAATGTGCGCCACCCCATCAACGACATTTTTTTTGACTTTTTTACGTGTTCGAGTGCTGCCTTTAGCCATGATGTTTTTTCTAAACTTTTATAGTAAATGTGATTTATCTTTTAATCGGCCTGCGCGGTCCCTTGCGGGTTCGCGCATTGGTTTTCGTACGCTGCCCACGCAGGGGGAGCCCACGACGATGCCTGATGCCCCGGTAGCTACCCAGATCCATCAACCGCTTGATGTTCATGGTTACTTCTCGGCGAAGATCACCTTCTACCGCGCATTTACCAATTTCAGTACGTAGCGCTTCCAATTCAGGTTCAGCGAGATCCTTTACCTTGGTGGATGGGTCGATTTTAGTGGTATCGCAGATTTTTCGAGCACGCGAAGCCCCTATGCCATAGATCGATGTCAGAGCTATCACCGTATGCTTGTTTACTGGTATATTGATGCCTGCAAGACGGGCCATCTATTTTATACTCCCAAATTCTTCTGATCTGCGAAAACGGTCAATTGTATTGCTTCAAAATAAAGAAATCAACAACTAACACCATTGAATTCCTGATTGATTGCGGACGAAATAAGCCGCATCGGCCTATACGCTCTGTGTGCCACATTCAAGGCTGAATATGACATCCCAAAAAGGCTTCAACCCTGGCGCTGTTTGTGCCGACCATCTTTACAAATTACCCGCACGACGCCCTTGCGACGGATAATCTTGCAATTACGGCAGATTTTCTTGACTGATGCTCGTACTTTCATAATTACTTCTCCAAAAAACCGCGCTCTTTAAAATACTGCATGGCTGCCAAACACGACCGCAACCCAGGGCTAATTTATTTCTGCCCTTTAAGATTTGCCTTCTTCATCAGGCCATCGTACTGGTGAGACATCAAATGTGCCTGTACCTGGGCCATAAAATCCATCACCACTATTACGGTGATCAAAATCGAAGTGCCGCCAAAATAGAATGGCACACTCCAGTAGATGATCAGGAACTCCGGCAACAGGCTGACTGCTGTAATATAGAGTGCCCCCACCATGGTCAGCCGAGTCATTACTGAGTCTATATACTTTGCAGTTTGAGCGCCGGGTCTGATTCCAGGGATAAAAGCGCCGGATTTTTTTAAGTTTTCTGCTGTTTCATTAGGATTGTATTGCAATGCTGTATAGAAAAAGCAGAAAAATATTATCGCTATCGCAAAAAACATTACATATACTGGCTGTCCCGGTGACAACATGGTCGCGATATCACTCAGCCACCCCATCCCTTCGGCCGTTCCAAACCACCCGGCAATAGTACTGGGGAAAAGAATAATTGCTGAAGCAAAAATAGGGGGTATCACACCTGCCATATTGAGCTTGAGTGGCAGATGACTCGTTTGCCCGGCATACATGCGCCGCCCCTGTTGACGCTTAGCATAGTTCACGGTAATTCGCCGCTGACCTCGCTCGACAAAAACCACAAATGCAGTAACCGCTAAGGCCAGGACAATCAAGAACAATACGGCTATGGTATGTAATTCGCCAGTGCGTGCAAGTTCTAGTGTCCCGCCAACTGCCGATGGTAAGCCAACGACAATACCTGCGAAAATGATAATGGAAATACCATTACCAACACCCCGTTCTGTTATCTGTTCACCCATCCACATCAAAAACATAGTGCCGGCAACAAGGGTTACTACCGCAGTGATGCGAAAGGCCCAACCAGGTTCAATTACCACAGGAACAGCACCAATGGTCTGCCCCTCCAAGGCAATAGAGATCCCCATTGCCTGAAAAGTAGCCAGAAATACAGTCAGGTAGCGCGTGTATTGCGTGATTTTACGCCGTCCCGACTCACCCTCCTTCTTCAACTGTTCCAGATGAGGATTTACTGCAGTTAATAGCTGCAATATAATTGAAGCCGATATGTAGGGCATGACGCTGAGGGCAAACACCGAGAGGCGACCTAAGGCTCCCCCCGAAAACATGTTAAACATGTCGATAATGGTGCCACGCTGCTGTTCAAACAAACCCGCCAGGGCTTGTGGATCGATCCCTGGAACAGGAATGAAAGCACCAATCCGAAAAACGAGGAGAGCACCCAGTACGAATAGCAGGCGACGTTTCAGTTCGCCTAGACTACCCTGCCCGCCAAGCCCTGCTCCCGCCATACCTGGCTTACCGATAGCCATTAACCTTAATCCTCGATAATTATTTTGCCGCCAGCTGCTTCAATCGCTGCCCGCGCACCTTTGGTAACGCCCAGGCCACGCAAAGTAACTGGCTTTTCAATCTGACCGGAGGCAAAAACCTTGGCCCGCGTGATATGCTTACCAATGATATTGGCATTCTTCAAGGCTGCAATATCGATCACTTCATCATCTATAAGGGCTAGCTCGTTGAGGCGAACTTCCGCCGTTTTGAGACCACGCCGCGATGAGAAACCGACCTTAGGCAGACGCCTCTGTAACGGCATCTGACCGCCCTCAAAACCTACTTTATGATAACCACCTGAACGGGAATGCTGGCCTTTGTGGCCACGGCCACAGGTTTTACCAAAACCAGAGCCGATACCCCGTCCGACCCGTTTACGGGCACTTTTTGCGCCAGGCGCTGGCTTGAGTGTATTTAACTCCATATCAAACTTCCTCAACACTTAACATATAGGAAACTTTATTGATCATCCCTCTATTACAGGGCGTATCTTCAACTACGACTGTGTGATGCATGCGGCGCAATCCCAAGCCACTAACACAGGCCTTATGAGCTGCAATACGGCGATGCGGACTACGCGTCAGCGTTACTTTTAATTGTTTACTGGCAACCATCGCAATTACTCCAGGATCTCTTGTACAGATTTGCCACGCTTGGCTGCTACAGATTCAGGACTGGCCATCTGCCCCAGCCCATTAATTGTTGCTCTGACCACATTGACCGGGTTACTTGAACCAATACACTTGGCAAGTACATTATGAATGCCCAGCACCTCAAATACAGCGCGCATGGCGCCACCTGCTATGACACCGGTACCGGGTGATGCGGGCTGCATAAAAACCTTTGCCGCTCCATGGGTAGCCGTAATTGGATATTGCAGGGTATTCTCAGAGAGCGCGACTGAAATCATATTTCTGCGGGCATCTTCCATCGCTTTCTGGATCGCTGCAGGCACCTCGCGAGCCTTGCCGCTTCCAAAACCTACTTTGCCCTCGCCATCACCGACGACTGCCAAGGCAGAGAAACCGAACTGACGACCACCCTTAACAACCTTTGCTACACGTCTTATAGCAACAAGTTTTTCCTGTAGTTCATCCGAATTGTCTTTCATATCTAATCTAGCCATCGTTTATTCCTAACCCTGATAAATTGGATTTTTTAATACCCCCTTGAGGGTCAAAAGTATTCCACGCAATAATATTCTAAAATTTTTATAGATAAACTATTTCGTGGGTGATTAAAATTCGAGGCCATGCTCGCGTGCCGCTTCGGCTAATGCCTTAACACGCCCATGATATTTAAATCCGGACCGATCAAACGCAACCCGGGCTAAACCAGCAGCCTTGGCACGCTCGGCGATGATTTTGCCGACAGCTGTGGCCGCTGCAATATTTCCTGAATAGCCTTTAATGGCTGACTTCACACCTTCTTCCACCGTCGAAGCACTGGCCACCACAGTAGAACCGCCAGGATCAATTACCTGTGCATAGATGTGCCGGGGAGTACGAAAAATACTCAGGCGATGCTCGCCCAGCTCACGGATCTTGGAGCGTGTCTTTTTTGCTCTGCGCAAGCGCGCTAGTTTCTTGTCCAACTGTCTACCTTCCTTTATTTCTTCTTGGCTTCTTTACGCACGATAACTTCATCGTTATATCTAATTCCCTTGCCTTTGTAGGGTTCCGGTGGTCTGTAGGCCCTGATGTCTGCAGCAACCTGACCGACAATCTGTTTGTCTATTCCACTAACCACGACTTCAGTCTGGCTGGGCATTTCAATCGTGATGCCATCAGGAATCGAATAATTGACAGGATGGGAGAAACCCAAAGTAAGATTGAGGCTCTTGCCCTGCACCTGCGCACGGTAACCGACACCTACCAACGTCAGCTTCTTTACAAATCCCTCAGTGACACCCACCACCATATTGCTAACCAGGGCTCGAGTCGTCCCGGCCATGGCATTGGCTTCCTTACTGCCACCACGAGCAGCAAATGTTAACGCACCATCTTCCTGTTTTATTTCAACAGCATTATGGATTACAGACTGCAATACGCCTTTAGCGCCCTTGATCTCGATGGCATCACCGCTGATCTTGACATCAACGGCAGCAGGAATGGTAACTGGTTTTTTAGCGACTCTAGACATATCTCAATTCTTTGTTTATGAAACAATGCAAATAACTTCACCACCAAACCCAGCGGCGCGTGCTGCCCTGTCAGTCATGACACCACCGGATGTCGATACAATCGCAATCCCTAGTCCATTATCAACTTTAGGTATTTCCGATGACCCTCGGTAGGCGCGCAACCCGGGGCGACTGATACGTTTTATCTGCTCAATCACTGCCTTGCCCTGATAGTATTTTAGCGTAATAGTCAGTTGTGGCTTGCTACCATTTTCTTCTACCGAAAATTCCGTAATGTAGCCTTCATCCTTCAACACTCTGGCAATCGCCAGCTTGAGTTTTGAAGAAGGCATGGCCACAGCCAGCTTCTCTGTTGCCTGTGCATTTCGGATACGCGTTAACATATCCGCAACGGGATCATTCATACTCATATTCCTGCCTTCCTCTTGATCTTCACGTTTTATCTTTCTCCTGGTGCTACCAGCTAGCCTTTACCAGGCCAGGTACGTCACCACGCATAGCGGCCTCACGTAAATGATTACGAGCCAGGCCAAACTTACGGTAATACCCATGTGGACGGCCACTCAATCGACAGCGGTTTCGCATGCGAGCAGGAGATGCATCACGCGGTAACGAATGAAATTTTCGCCAGGTTTCTGCCCTTTCTTCATCATCAAGATCAGCATTTTTAAGCTGGGCTTTTAACTCCGCACGTACGACAGCATATTTTTCAACTGTGCGTTTACGCTTGATTTCACGGTTAATCATGGATTTTTTTGCCATAACCTTTCCTTCAATTTCTAAATGGAAAACTGAAGGCTGCAAGCAATGCTCGGCCTTCATCATCTGTATTAGCACTGGTGGTAATGGTAATATCCAGTCCACGCAGAACGTCAATCTTGTCATACTCGATCTCTGGAAACATGATTTGCTCACGTACGCCCATACTATAGTTGCCACGACCATCAAAAGCCTTGGCGCTCATGCCACGAAAATCACGAATTCTGGGAATCGAAATATTAATCAATCGGTCAAGAAATTCATACATGCGTTCACGGCGCAAGGTCACTTTACTGCCAATAGGCCACCCATCACGAATTTTAAAGCCTGCAATCGATTTTTTTGCCAAAGTAACTATGGGCTTCTGCCCGCTGATTTTAGTTAAATCGCTCACCGCATTTACGATCACTTTTTTATCGCCGACAGCCTCTCCAATTCCCATATTCAAGGTAATTTTTGTTATACGCGGCACCTGCATCACAGAGTTGTAGGAAAATTTTTCCATCAACAATGGCATCACGTTTTTTTGGTAGTGTTCCTGTAGTCTTGTCATTATTCCAGCTCTAATTTATCACTTTACTTTATACATTAAATATCCAGGACTTCATTATTCGATTTGAAGTAGCGCACCTTGCGGCCATCCTCCAGTGCTCTGAAGCCCACACGGTCTGCTTTTTTAGTAACGGGATTGAAGTGCGCCACATTTGACATGTGGATAGGCATTTCCTTTTCGATGATACCGCCGGGGAGATTCTGAGCCGGGTTGGGTTTAGTATGACGCTTGGCCATATTTACATTTTCCACAACCAGGCGTTCATTAGGATAGACACGCACAATAGCACCACGTTTACCCTTATCCTTACCGGCAATTACTATTACATCATCGTTTTGTTTAAATTTATTCATGTCTTTAGATCCAATTTCTTCGCGGTTGGCTTAAAGCACTTCCGGTGCAAGTGAAATTATCTTCATGAACTGCTCGGTACGCAGTTCGCGCGTAACCGGGCCAAAAATACGGGTTCCGATCGGCTGTTTCTGATTATTCAATAAAACAGCAGCATTGCTATCGAAACGGATCAATGAACCATCAGGACGCCGAACCCCTTTCCGGGTTCGAACAACGACCGCACTATATACCTCTCCCTTCTTGACCTTACCCCTCGGGATCGCTTCCTTAATGCTGACCTTGATAATATCGCCAATACCTGCGTAGCGTCTTTTTGACCCGCCCAGCACCTTGATACACATTAACTGGCGCGCACCACTATTGTCAGCAACTTCCAGTCTTGATTGCATCTGTATCATCGTCTATCTCCAAATATCGTTTAGTTAAAGCTATGCCTGTTAGTCATTCAAGTACAGCTACTCAAGCAGCTTTTTCAAGCACCTTAACCAGCCGCCATGATTTTGACTTGGACAAAGGGCGACATTCCTCCACCATCACAAGATCACCTACATTACATTCGTTATTCTCATCATGTGCATGAATCTTGGTCGAGCGCCTGACATATTTTCTGTAAATCGGATGTGGGACTTTACGCTCAATTTTAATAGTAACAGTCTTGTCCATCTTATCGCTGACGACACTACCAACAACTGTTCGAATAACTTTGCCTTGTTCACTCATGACGCCTCACTCAATTTCTTTTCATTGATGATTGTATATACGCGTGCAATATCACGACGAACTGTTTTCAATTTATGGGTTTGCGACAACTGACCGGAGCCTTTCTGCATGCGCAGATTAAACTGCTCGCGCAACAAATCTACCAGTTCTTTTTTCAGGTCAGGCTGGGTCTTTTCTCTTAATTCATTCGCGTTCATTACATAATATTCCGTGAAACAAATGTTGTTCTGACTGGCAATTTAGCAGCAGCCAGGCGAAAGGCCGCGCGTGCAATCTCTTCGGATACACCTTCCATCTCATAGAGCACGCGTCCTGGCTGGGTCAGTGCCACCCAGTACTCCACATTACCCTTACCCTTACCCTGCCGCACTTCAATAGGTTTTTTGGTAATAGGCTTGTCAGGAAAGACCCGTATCCATATTTTACCACCGCGCTTGACATAACGGGTCATGGCACGTCTTGCTGCTTCTATCTGTCTGGCAGTAATGCGTCCACGCGTCGTTGCCTTAAGCCCGTATTCGCCAAAACTCACCCGGTTACCCGTTGTGGCGACGCCACGGTTACGGCCTTTATGCTGCTTGCGAAACTTTGTTTTTTTTGGCTGAAGCACTCTTCCTACTCCTTAACTAGCTGACTTCGGCCTTATCACCGCTATCATTATCTTCCTGCATCGGATCTTCAAAAATTTCCCCCTTGAAAATCCACACCTTGACGCCTATCACACCTGAAGTGGTATGGGCTTCAGCAAATCCATAATCTATATCTGCGCGTAATGTATGTAGCGGTACGCGACCTTCACGATACCATTCTCTACGCGCGATCTCGGCGCCATTCAACCTGCCAGCAACATTGATTTTAATTCCCTGTGCGCCAATACGCATTGTATTAGTCACTGCGCGCTTCATTGCTCGACGAAACATAATACGGCGCTCGATCTGCTGAGCAACACTTTCAGCCACCAATTGAGCATCAAGCTCAGGCTTGCGTATTTCTTCAATATTAATATGTACAGGAATACCCATCATAGCGCTAACTTCCTTGCGCAGTGATTCTATATCTTCACCTTTCTTGCCAATCACCATGCCAGGTCGGGCTGTACGAATAGTGATATGCGCAGTGCGCGCCGGCCGCTCGATCTGGATACGACTGACGGAAGCCTGGACTAGCTTTTTCTTTAGATACTCACGCACCTTCAAATCCGTATAAAGATAGTCTGCATAGTTCCGGGAATCTGCATACCACTTGGACGTCCAGTCTTTAACAATGCCCAGCCTGATACCGATAGGATGTACTTTTTGACCCATACTACGAATTACTCTTTGTTAGTTATCACTGACAGCCACGGTAATGTGACTGCTACGTTTCAAAATTCTATTTGCGCGCCCACGCGCCCGCGCACGAAAACGCTTGAATACCGGGCCATCATCAACAAACACTCTGGATACTTTGAGTTCGTCAATATCAGCGCCCTCATTATGCTCAGCATTGGCAATCGCTGATTCAAGAACCTTTTTGAGCAGTTCAGCAGCTTTCTTAGGGCTGAATGACAATATATTGAGTGCATTTTCAACCGGCAAGCCACGAATCTGATCCGCTACGAGCCTGCACTTCTGTGCTGAAATACTTGCATATCTACGTTTCGCTAAAACTTCCATCTCAAGCCCTTTTATCTTGCTTTTCTGTCACCCGAGTGACCCTTGAAGGTGCGGGTTGCCGCAAATTCTCCCAGCTTGTGCCCGACCATATTCTCATTCACCAGCACAGGCACATGTTGTCTGCCGTTATGTATAGCGATCGTCAGACCCACCATGTCGGGAGTAACCATTGAGCGACGCGACCAGGTCTTGATCGGCCTCCTGCTGTTAGCTGCAATCGCCTGTTCTACTTTCTTGACCAGGTGTAAATCTACAAATGGTCCTTTTTTCACTGAACGCGGCATTGAATAACCTCTTCTTCCTTTATCCTGATTAAACCAAAAATGTTACTTGGACTTACGGCGCCGGACAATCAGCTTGTCAGTACGCTTGATCCGGCGTGTTTTGTAACCCTTAGTCGGCACTCCCCAAGGACTCACCGGGTGTCGCCCACCTGATGTTCGCCCTTCTCCTCCGCCATGGGGGTGATCAACAGGGTTCATCGCCACACCACGAACAGTTGGTCGCACTCCACGCCACCTTGTCGCTCCGGCTTTGCCAAGCGAACGCAGACCATGGGCACTATTTCCAACCTCACCTATTGTGGCACGGCAATCGACAAGAACTTTGCGCATTTCTCCGGAACGCAGGCGCAGGATAGCATGCGGTCCTTCCTTTGCAACCAGCTGTGCAGAAGTCCCTGCGCTACGTGCCAGCTGCGCACCCTTGCCGGTTTTAAGCTCAATGCAATGAATCACTGTGCCCACAGGGATGTTCCGCATGGGCAGATTATTACCTGGCTTGATAGGCGCATTGTTGGCCGCAATCACCTCATCACCAACCTGAACGCCTTTAGGAAGAATGATATAACGCCGCTCACCATCAACATATAGCACCAGCGCAATATGCGCACTACGATTGGGGTCATACTCAAGACGTTCTATAGTCCCGGAAATATCCCGCTTGCTACGTTTAAAATCAATAATCCGGTAGTGTTGTTTATGACCACCACCTTGATGCCGCGTGGTGATTCGCCCCTGGTTGTTTCGGCCACCGTTGCGGGACTGTCCTTCCACTAGCGGAGCATAAGGCTTCCCCTTGTAGAGATCCGGATTAGTTATTCTGACAACAAAGCGGCGCCCCGCAGATGTTGGTTTTGCTTTTACTATAGCCATGATAAAACCCTGAAATAATCCTTAAGCTGTTATGCTACTGGGCACCCATAAAATCTATATCAAAGCCAGGCTTTAAGGCGACGTAGGCTTTTTTAAGATTGTTCCGTTTGCCTATGGTGGCTCCGAAACGCTTGGTTTTCCCTTTTAAGTTAACAATCTGAACACCATCAACCTTGACATCAAACATCAATTCCACAGCTTGCTTGATCTCCGGCTTTGTAGCATCCGGTAAAACGTGAAAAACAAACTGCTTATGTTTTTCAGCAACGTTAGTCGCCTTTTCTGAAATATGAGGCGCCAGTAATATTTTCATCAGTCGTTCCTGATTCATCCCAGCCGCTCCTCAAGTTTTTTTACTGCATCTACAGTCATCAATACCTTGTCATGCCCAATTAAGGTAATCGGATCGACTGCTGCAACATCGACTACTTCTGCCCACGGCAAGTTGCGCACAGCCAGATATAATTTATCATCCGGATCGACACAGATTAGCGCAACATTTTTCAGTTTCAATGCCGTCAGCTTAGCAACCATCTCCCTGGTCTTCTCCGTTTCAACGGTAAACTTGTCGACGATAATCAAGCGCTCCAGACGCAGCAACTCAGAAAACATCGACCGCATTGCACCACGATACATTTTTTTGTTCAGCTTCTGCGCATAATTGGCAGGGACAGCGGCAAACGTCCTACCACCACCGCGCCAAATGGGACTGCGGCTAGTACCTGCACGCGCGCGGCCTGTACCTTTCTGACGCCACGGTTTTGCGCCGCCGCCACGTACCTGTGAGCGGGTCTTCTGGGCACGTGTGCCAGCACGCGCGCCAGCCTGATAGGCCGTTACAGCCTGATGCACCAGGGGCTCATTAAAAGCACGTCCGAATACCGCGTCGGAGATCTGTAAAGCCTTTTCCGACGCGCGACCTGTTGCTGTTGTTAACTTAAGTTCCATGTTCTCTTACCTTATCGAGCCTTTACTGCAGGGCGTACGATGACGTCACCGCCTGCCGATCCGGGAATTGCACCCTTCACTAATAATAAATTTCGTTCACTGTCTACGCGGATAACCTCTAGATTCTGAGTGCTACGCTTCACATTACCCATGTGCCCGGACATCTTTTTACCCTTGAAAACACGGCCAGGTGTCTGGTTTTGCCCTATTGAGCCTGGCGCCCGGTGGGAGAGAGAATTACCATGGGTTGCATCCTGCATTGCAAAGTGATGGCGTTTCACGGCTCCGGCAAAACCTTTACCAATGGCAATACCGCTGACATCAACTTTCTGCCCTACCTCAAAGATATCCGCCTTGATATCAGCGCCGACCTCAAGACCTTCGCCTTCGCCCTCTTCCAGACGAAATTCCCACAGTCCCCGCCCAGCTTCCATTCCCGCCTTTGCATAGTGCCCTGCAAGTGGTTTACTCACACGACTGGCACGGCGCGATCCGGTGGTCACCTGTAGCGCGTTGTAGCCATCACTCGCCACCGACTTGATTTGGGAAATACGGTTGGGCTCGACCTCAATCACTGTTACCGGTATCCCTGCACCTTCATCAGTAAAGACACGGGTCATTCCACATTTTCGACCAACCACTCCTATCGCCATCTCTTAAACCTCTATAGTCTGCTGCTGTCTGGATCAGTTAAGTTTAATTTGCACATCAACGCCGGCAGCCAGATCAAGCTTCATCAACGCATCAACTGTTTTCTCAGTTGGATCTACGATATCCATTACACGCTTGTGTGTGCGGATTTCGTATTGATCGCGTGCGTCCTTGTTCACATGAGGCGAAATCAGCACCGTAAAACGCTCTTTGCGCGTTGGTAAGGGAATCGGGCCTTTGACCTGGGCACCAGTCCTTTTCGCTGTTTCAACAATCTCGCGCGCCGAGCGGTCAATCAAACGATGATCGAAGGCCTTCAGGCGGATGCGTATATTTTGACTCTTGTCTGACATTTTTTTTCCTTCAGGTTAAGGGGGAAGATGCAAATCCTTGTATCTTTCCTCTTTACTCTTTACTCTGCTTTTATTCTATTCTATAACTTTCGCGACTACGCCGGCGCCTACCGTACGGCCACCTTCGCGAATCGCAAAACGCAGGCCTTCTTC
>QIGV01000007.1 GCA_003230085.1 Gammaproteobacteria bacterium | reverse complement strand
CCATAATCTGTCAGTAGTGGGTTATCTGGCTGATGAAATTGCAGTCATGTATCTGGGGCGCATTGTCGAATATGGTTACGTTCAGGAAGTACTGGCACAGCCTAAACATCCTTATACTCAGGCCCTGCTGTCAGCCATACCGGTGATTGATCAGCACACTAATCGCGAGATTATACGACTGGAAGGGGACTTGCCATCGCCATCAAATCCACCAGCAGGGTGTCACTTCCATACGCGTTGCCCCCATGTGATGCCTGTCTGCAAAACTCAATATCCCGCGCGTACTCCTATCAGCGAGACGCATAGTACACACTGTTTTCTGTATGATGATCAGCATAACAGTTCGGAAAATGGTATCAGTTCGATGGGTTGACCCGTTGTTACTGTGCTGTTTTCGGGTATGATCGCCAGGCAATTCGCCCAGCCTGCCGAGGATAGTACCGCTGAACCCTGGCGCGGATGTATTTTGACAAAATTGTCGGTGCAGCCCTCCGATGTGTAAAACCTCGCACGCAAATACTCACGTCGTTTGATGGGGTTGCTACGTTCAAATTGTGCTTGTGCCCATATGCTGGTAGGGAACGGGTCCAGTCGACCTTGCAGTTTGCGGATGGCCGGGTGGGCGAAAACAAGGAACGTGACAAACAGGGATACAGGGTTGCCGGGTAGACCCAGTACAGCTGTTCCCTTGATGTCTCCATAAGTCAGTGGTTTGCCCGGTTTGATAGCAATATGCTGAATGTGTAGTTCACCCAAGCGGGCGATGGCATGTTTAACGTAGTCTTCTTCTCCGACGGAAACACCACCACTCGTTATAATCAAGTCGGACGTTTCCGCCGCCTGTGCCAGTGCCTCAGTCGTAGCGTCCAGGTTATCAGGGATGTTGCTGCTATGGATAACCTCACAGCCATGGGCTGATAACAACCCGGATAGAGTATAAAGATTAGAATTGTAGATTTTGCCAGGTTCAAGCGGCGTACCTGGCGTCACCAGTTCATTGCCTGTCATGATGATGGAGACACGAACTCTGCGGAAAACGGAGATAAGACGACAACCCAGAGAGGCTGCCAAACCCATTTCCTGAGGGCGGAGCATGGCCCCTGCATCCAGGATCCTGTCGCCTGTCTGAATATCCTCGCCGGATTTTCTGATATGCTTACCAGGGGTGACCGGTGGTGAAATGAAAACCTGTCCATCCTGTTCTCGACAATTTTCTTGCATCACGACAGTATCGGCACCGGGCGGAATGGGTGCGCCGGTAAATATCCGTGCGGCGCTCCCTGGTGATAGGGTTGACACATTCTGACCTGCCGCTATCCGTTGGGTAATCTCAAGGCAGGTTTCTGAAGTCGGATTAATGTCCCTGCTATTGATAGCGTAGCCATCCATGGCGCTGTTATCAAAGCCGGGGACGTTGGCTTGCGCAATCAGCGGTCTGCTAGTGACTCGTCCATGGGCATCCAGCAGGTTGATTTCTTCGCACTCACGAAGCGGAGAGATTCCATTGAGTAAGCGTTTCAGTGCTTCTGCTTCGGATAGCAGCTTGGATTTAGTTGTCATTACAGTGAATCATGAGTGGAGTATCAAGAGGCCTTTGTTACGGTAATGCCAAATTGTATTGGATACAGTCATTACCTAGTCTCGAATCATACAATAAATTCATACGCTCACATGAAAAATATTAATCTCTATTGGCACAATATCACAGAGGAAATAAAAGCTAATGCAAAGCGAGCGGGAGGGCGTGCTGCTCAGTTAAAGAGATTCGGGAGTATATTCCTGAGTGGTGAAGTAATGAAGCGTAGAGTGGATTGTTGTCGAGAATCCTTCTGAATAAATTCGTAGAATTTTCGAGTATGATTTAAGAGTGCCTGGTCTGGCTCATCCAGCGTTTTATCCCAGACATACACGATACGTTGTGCGATATGGGAAATGCTTCTGGAGGCAATACAGTTTTCATCGTATTCCACCAGTGGCATACCATGATTGATGCTCTCGCGTACGGCTGGGTCATCGAATACAAATCCGAAAGGATCCGTATATAGCGAAAGCAGTTTTCTGGTAGCGGCAAAAGTGTTTTCAATTTTATTCAGGTCATCAGGATGGCGACCCATATTGAGTATCAGGCGGGGTCGGTATCTCAGGCATGTTTTCTGGATTTCGGTTGCAGCATCAGGATCAAGAGCAATAATTTCTTTCAGGATTGATTCAACTGAAAGATTCTTTCCTGGGCCACTCTTATAGTGAAAGATTTCTTTTAGGGCGCTATGAGTATGCGGTTTATTACTCAAGGATCTTTCTATAGAACGGAAAACGAAGTTGTTTAAAAAGCCTAGCATGTTGTTAATAGCAGTGATTTCTGGCGTAGTGATAACAATTCCCCGATCAGACATCCTGAAAAAATCCAGGGTGTTGTAACTGCTGCCGGCACCTAGATCCAATAGTAGATAGCGGCATTGGATTGACAACAGGTTTTTAATTAGCAGGCGTTTTTTATTATGGTTGATATTGCCTGTGAATGGAGTACTACAGTCACCCGGGATAAATAGTAAGTTTTTCCAGGGTGTTGAGACGACATAGTCATTGATTTGATTCTTGCGGGCATGAATAAAATTACCGATCCCGGGTTGGTCACCGGGCAAACCCAGAAAGGTGTGCAGGTTTGATCCGCCCAGGTCCAGATCGACGACAACAGTTTTGTGCCCCATTTTAGCCAGGGAAACAGCCAGATTGGCAGTCAATAAGCTTTTGCCAATACCACCTTTACCGCCCGCAATAGGGATGATAGTCTTTTCCTGATACATTTTTAGTCAAGCAATGCCTTGTTCCCGCCGTAACTACTCTATATCCATCAATTTATTGAATTGTCTATTGGGTTCATCGGCAGAAGTAATCATTGGGTTAGAGAAAGCTGGAATTATGATACTCAGGCCAGGGCAGGGTGGTGAAAAGGGATCTGATTCAGAGGAATGCAGGCAGATGACGACAATTAGTATCAAGGAATTGAATGTTTTGCTGGTAGAGCCATCAAACATGCAGTATCGCGTGATCCATGATTGTCTTAAGCGACTTGGTATTCAATATGTGGATCATGTTCAGAAAGGCCAGCAGGTGATTGCATCGATGGGCAAGACGCTTCCAGATCTGGTCATAAGCGCCATGTACTTGCCAGACATGAGTGGTACTGATCTGGTGTGTAAGATTCGCAGTGATGATGATTTCAAAAAAATTCCCTTTATGTTGATTTCGAGCGAGGAAGATTTCGATAGCCTGGATCCTGTTCGTCAGGCGGGTGTTGTCGCAATTTTACCCAAACCGTTTAAAGATGAGGAATTAAAAAAGGCACTATGCGCTACTATAGATTTACTGGACCCGGATGTTCTGCAGCTGGATGATGTTTTTGCTGAGGAGCTAAAAGTATTGATTGTTGATGACAGTCAATTTGCCCGCAACCACATTCGCAGAACGCTTGAAGGGTTCGGGATTGAAAAAATAACCGCAGCATCCAATGGTGAGGAAGCCGCGGGTATATTAGCCCACGATTTTTTTGACTTCATTGTGACAGACTATAATATGCCTGTAATGAATGGCGCTGAACTAGTAAAATTTATTCGCCATGAGAGCAACCAGGCAGATGTGCCAATTCTGATGGTGACCAGCGAAGCAGATTCCCAACTTCTGGCTGAGGTTGTTAAGGAAAGTGTGGCAATTTGTGACAAACCTTTTGAGGCAGCAGTTGTCAGGGAAATAATCCGGACGATGATGAAATGAGTTAGTGATGGAAAAGGGAGTTTCCAAGGCCGAGTAGCCTGGCTATAAAATTTTTACGGAAATCTGATAGATCGATATTATAGGCGCCTTCGGGTAGGCACGTTGTAATATTCAATAATAACCCATTGTTGTCCCTGTCTGTTTTCTGTAGATCTATTTCCCGGTGTTTATTCAGTGGTGTTTTTTGATTGTCCAGAATAATCAGGATTTTTGGACGCAGGCGTCGACCCTCGTTCTGTTCAGTAATGACACCAACTTCCCCATTACTTAATTCGACTAAAGAGCCGGTTGGGTATATCCCGATCGCCTGGATAAATTCATCGACTAACTCTTCCTGAAACTCATTGCCACGTATATGATGTAGCTTAATCATAGCCTCAGATGGGGACAGCGCAGACTCTTCATTTCTAGGGCATGTGACAGCATCATAAAAACCGACGATACCGGCGATCTTTCCCAGTAGTGGAATCTGATTACCTTTTAATCCTTTAGGGTACCCACTGCCATTATATTTTTCATGGCATGTCGTGACAATCGAAACGATCTCGCTATTGATGTCTTTGCAATTCGTTAAAATATCTACGCCATATTGAACATGCTTTTTCAGGGCATCATATTCGCTGTCAGACAAGGCATCATTCTTCATTATTAATTCGTCCGGAAGTTCGGTTTTACCAATATCTGACAGCAATACACCGAGGGCCAGGTTTTCCAGGGTATTCTTTTCCAATCCAAGATAACGCCCAAATGTGATGGCCCATATAGATGAGCGTACACTATGACCGTAAGTGTATTCATCTTTGTCCTTGATGCGGGCTATCCATACAAAGGCATCAGGATTGCGAGAAATGCTGTCGACCATCTTGTCGGTTATTTTTTTGGTCGATTGCAAGGGAATTGGCCTGCCAGAAATCAATTTTTCCATGACCTGATCCACGGCTTTGTTGATATCGAGGTGTAGTTTGCTGGCTTGATTTAACTCCTGATTGAGTGATTTTGATCTTTTATAGACCTTTTGAGTGCTAACTAGCCTGCCTGTATGTTGTGAGCTGTTCTGAGCGGCAGTTTTTGAAGTAATCACCGTTTGGCTTGAATCAACTGGTCGTTGGCTATGAGTCGTGTTTGAACGAAAGACATTGATAGGGACGCGGCTTTTGAGCGTATCGACACTGACAAACTCGCAATATTGGCTTAGCTTACTGATATCTTCATCATTCTGGATATAAAATCCTTGCAGAGGAAAAGGTGTGCCGACCCAGGGACGATCAAGTTTGGACACATACATGCCTTCTGCAAGGTCCTGAACGGGTATTTCTTCCTGGGTGAATTCAGCCAAAATCAGACTCGCTTATCCGGGTTATTGGTGCGATTGTGCAACGACAGGTCAGTACAGGCACTATCTGGCCCAGTACTCCTTCAAGGTGATTACTTGATGTGCTTGCCTACTTTATATCGGCTGGGCGAAGTTTTTCATTACCAGCGAATGATCTTGAATAAAGCCTTGTATTTCTTTAAATAACAATGAGATATAAATTATTATCCAGGAATCGATGTGGCTTTCAAGGGCTTACCGGAGAATCGAGTAACGGCGTTTATGGTGCCTGGGCGTTAGCCGCTTTCAGTTTGTCTGGTGACGTTGACGTACAAGGTCAATTTTTGACCCGGCTGCAGGTATTTTCCTTTTAGTACATTCCAGTTGCGCAGATCGGATACGCTCACATTAAATTTCTGAGAAATTCTGGAGAGCGAGTCGCCTTTGCGGACGACATAAAGGATGCGCTGGGTAGTACCACTCAAATTTGGCGCCATTCCGGATAACTGGCCATTCGCAGCGTTGCCCGTTGTTGTTTTCCAGATGACTAGTTTTTGCCCGGGTTTCAGAATATCTCTGGGTGCCATGGCATTCCATTTTGCCAACTGTCTTGTTCTAACATGATATTTTCGGGAGAGGTCCCACAAAGTATCACCAGTTTTGACCCGATGGACGATGCGGGTGCCTTTTTTGCGGCTATTCTGGGTTGCCTTTTTACGCTGTGCCAAACTGAGTTTATAGGCATCGAGGTTCTTCGCAGCAACGGGAATAAGCATATTTTTACCCGTTCGTATCATATTGCCATTGATGTCATTCACTTTGCGCAGGACAGTGATTGTCGTATCGTAGCGGTTGGCAATGTGCCCCAGCGTTTCACCCTCACGGATACGATGGCGAACCCATTTGATACGTCTCTCAGGCTTGACCTTACTGAGGTTGTGCTCAAAGGCGGCGGCGATACTGGCAGGCAGCAAAAGACTGTGTGGTCCATCAGGGTCTGTCGCCCAACGATTAAAGCCAGGGTTATAGAGATAAATCCTATCGATGGTTATCCCGGCTAATTCTGCTGCGAGGGCCAGATCAATCTGTGAGCCGATATTGATTTTAGTGAGATAGGCCTCATCTGGGATAGTGGCGATTTTTATATTGTATTTTCCCGGTTCTGCAAAAATATTACTGAGCGCCAGTAATTTTGGCACATAATATTTAGTTTCTTTGGGTAATCGCAGAGACCAGAAATCCGTGGGCCTGCCACGTTTACGGTTATAGCGGATAGCGGACCTTACTGTCCCACTTCCAGAGTTGTAAGCGGCCAGCGCAAGCAGCCAGTCGCCCTGGAAGGTCTTGTGAAGGTGCTGTAGATAATCGAGCGCGGCACGCGTCGACGCCTCGATGTCACGTCGGCCGTCATACCACCAGTTTTGTTTAAGCCCGTAATATTTAGCTGTGCCTGGTATAAACTGCCAGATGCCAGCTGCCCGCCCATGTGAATAGGCAAAGGGCTGGTAAGCACTCTCAACGATGGGCAGGAGCGCAATTTCCATTGGCATTCCACGTGATTCAAGCGCTTCGGCTATCAAGTAGAGATAGGGGCGTGCACGATCAACTGTTCTATCAAGATAGCGTGGGTGTTTGACGTACCAGTCACGTTCTATATCAATTCGTTGATGCTTGTGACCTGTAAATTTGTAATTTTGTCGGATATGCTGCCAGAGATCCGCTTCTTCTAACGCGGATATATTATTTTCTGGAACACTTGCTTGAGCAGCATCGTGTTGAATCCGGGGGTCCTTGTTAAGGATCTCTGCAGGGATAATGACTGTTGGGTTAGATAACTGGCTAGTTTTCGGTGGCGCAGACTCGTACGGTTGTGCCGCACCCCCTGCCATCGTGCCGGCCATGCTGACCAGGAGTAGACATTGAATTCCTTTCTTATTGATTTCCATATAATTTCATGATCAAGTTTGATGGTTGCCCTTCAGTTTAATCGGCAATTATAGCGCCATTCTTGAGATTCGATCTATAGCGTTTGTGTCTCCCGAAATTTGGAGCATATTATGCTTCACGCGGGTGCAGGCCTCATACCTCACGCTGTGTCCTTCCAGTATCTGACCACTGCAAAAACTTCTTCCGGAGATGAAAGGGTGCGTTGCGCAATAGTCTCGGCCGCAGATCGAATGGAAGGAAGATGACACCGCAAAAACGGGTTGGTCTGTTTTTCCTGTCGTAGCGTAGAAGGCAGGGTGCACCGGTCCTCACGACGCAATGCTGCCGTTTGTGTCAGACGCTCCAGTAGATTCCCATTGTCTGGTTCTACCAGGGTGGCAAATTTGAGATTATCCAGGGTGTATTCATGGGTGCAATAGATCAAGGTATCATCGGGCAGTTGCGAAATACGCTGTAGTGAATGATAGAGCTGTACTGCAGTGCCGTCAGTGAGTCTGCCACAACCACCGGCAAACAGGGTGTCTCCGCTGAGCAGACAATCGTTATTATAGTATACGATATGATCTGAGGTATGCCCGGGTGTTTCAAGTATTGTAAAACTGAGATCGTCAGAGAGCACAATGGCGTCACCATCATGTAACGGATGGGTCAAAGCTGGTATATTGCCGCGGGCAGGGCCATAAACAGGGATATCATATTCGCGCAGCAATGGCTTGATACCCCCGACATGGTCATCATGGTGATGGGTGATCAATATCCCGAGAGGTGGCCATTCAAGTCGTGTGAGCGCTTCAATGACCGGGTCCGCCAGGCCGGGATCCACGATAAAGGCACCTTGGCAGGTAGCAGCTTCGTCTTGTGCGGCGTCGCTTGAATTCACCAGCCAGATATAATTGTCATAAAAGGCGGGTATCGGAATGATGTTATTCATTAAATATCATCTGTACTTAATAGCAGTCAGGGCAGCATATACTATAGGTTAGCGTAATTGCCACGAGCCGAAAAGCCAAAGTGATCGGATTTAAAAGAAAAAAGAGAAACCTTCGTGCAGATAGACAAGGTCTGCGCAAATGGTATACCCGCAGACTTGGAGAATGGTTGCTGGAAAGTGAACGGCAACAGCTTGATCAGGTACTGCCCAGTCTGTTTGGCTATCACCTGATTCAGGTCGGCCATTTAGTCGATGAAGACCTGTTGACTTCAAGCCGTGTTCCACACCGGGTTATTATCGACCTGGAGGAAGAACAACGCGACCCTGAGCAGGCTGACAAGGCGCCTGTGATGCCAGGATTGCAGGGGAAGCCCGATTCGCTACCCCTGCAACATGATGCTGTCGATGTGGTTGTGTTGCATCACACCCTGGAATTTGAGAAACATCCCCATGAGGTTTTACGTGAGGTAGAACGGGTACTCATCGCTGAAGGACATGTGGTAATTATTGGTTTTAATCCATGGAGTATATGGGGTCTTTGGCGTCTGCTTCTTATCTGGCGCACTCAACCGCCCTGGTGTGGAAATTTTCGCAGTCTGATGCGCCTGAAGGACTGGCTGGCGCTACTCGGTTTTGATACCGTTTATTCACAAACCTGTTTTTTCAGGCCTCCACTGCAGCGTTCAGGTATTATGGGGAAATTGACTTTTCTGGAGTCTTTCGGCAAGCGATGGTGCCCTTTACTGGGCGGTGCCTATGTACTGGTGGCCAAAAAACGGGTGGTCACGCTGACACCCATCAAACCCCGTTGGCGTACACGGCGCCGATTTATAGAAGCGGACGTGACCTGATAATTGAGCAACAGGAATATTAGTGTGGCCGAGATAGTGGAGATTTTTACTGACGGTGCCTGCCGTGGTAACCCGGGACCGGGAGGATGGGGGGCGCTCATGCGATACAAGGGGCATGAGAAAACGCTTTACGGGGCTGAGCTTGATACGACCAATAATCGTATGGAATTGACTGCCGCCATCAAGGCGCTTGAGACCTTGAAGCGGCCATCCCGCGTCAAATTGACTACGGATTCGGAATACGTCAAGAAGGGCATCGTTGAGTGGATCGTGGGCTGGAAAAAGCGCGGCTGGAAAACCGCAGCCAGAAAGGATGTCAAAAATGTTGATTTATGGATAGAACTGGATGAACTCGCAGCACAGTACGATATTGAATGGCTGTGGGTGCGCGGTCATTCAGGACATCGTGAGAATGAATTGGCTGATGCCCTGGCCAATCGCGCCATTGATGAGTTATTGGAAAGCGCGCATCCTGACACCAGAGAGAGCCTTTAGGCATGTTCTATGACTACTCATATTAATGAACAATAGGGTTATTGATTTAAATGCGCCAGATAATCGTTGACACGGAAACGACGGGCCTGGAGCCCACTCAGGGACACCGTATTATAGAAATCGGTTGTGTTGAAATCATCAACAGGCGTTTAACCGGCAATCACTATCACCAATATCTGCATCCTGATAGAGGTATAGACGACGCAGCGATCGAAGTCCATGGTATTACCAGTGAATTTCTGGCAGATAAGCCTCGTTTCCCCGAGATTGTTGATGATTTTATGAATTTTATCAACGGTGCTGAATTGGTTATTCATAATGCACCATTTGATATCGGGTTCCTCAATCACGAACTTAGGTTGTGTGGCACAGAGTGGCAGAACATCGCCGACTACTGTTCAGTTGTCGACACACTGATGTTGGCTCGTAAGCTGCATCCCGGACAGAAAAATAGTCTGGATGCCTTATGCAGGCGTTACGATATCGATAATTCCCAGCGTACACTACACGGGGCACTACTCGATGCTGAAATTCTTGCGGATTTATACCTGGTCATAACGGGTGGGCAGAGCAGCTTGTTGCTCGATGGTGTAGCGGATCAGGCAAGTGGGCAGGGCGAAGCGGTAAGACGTCTGGCTAAAGATCGTCCTATGCTAAAGGTTATCGCTGCCAGCAATCACGAGATCGAGCTGCATAAACAGAGGTTGGCGGCAATATCACAGGACAACGGTGGCAAGTGCATGTGGGAGGAGTTGGAGTCGTGATCAAGGCTATAAATAATTATTTTAACAGTCAAATTAAACAGCAGGCCATGACAGGGACGGTATCCGAGTCGGAACATGCCCTGCAACTTGCTACGGCAGCATTGCTGATCGAGATCACGCGCGCCGATCATCATGTTGAAGAATCTGAACGTCTGGCAGTTGATTACGCCATACTCGAGATGTTCTCCCTGTCAGATAAGGAGGCTCAGGAACTTGTCCGGTTAGCGGAGCTGGAGGTCAGGCAATCAACATCGCTTTATGAATTTACCGCTCTGGTGGACAAACAGTTTTCTCTGGAGCAGAAAATTCAGGTAGTCGAAATGTTATGGCGAGTAGTCTTCTCAGACGGCAGCAAAGATAAGTATGAAGAATATACAGTGCGCAAAATAGCTGACCTGATACATATTTCCCACCGGGACTTTATCAAGGCCCGCCATAAAATTGAAAATGAACTGGTAAACGGTCCATAAGCTATTGCCGCCTTGACGAAGTACCTGGGCTGTGCGATTCCTGTACGATTCAAGTGCCATTGATGAGCAGATGTGCCCAAATGCTGGCGGCATAGCCAAGTGCGATGGCCCAGCTCCATTTCAAATGGGAGAAAAATGTATAAACACCGCGCGCCTGTCCCATAAGTGCCACGCCGGCAGCTGAACCGATAGAGAGCAGGGAACCGCCAACACCCGCAGTCAGGGTGACTAGTAGCCATTGAGCGTGTGACATGTCCGGGTTCATCGTGAGTACAGCAAACATAACTGGAATATTATCGACGATGGCGGAGATGATCCCGACCAATATGTTTGCCCAGGTAGGTCCAAGATCGACGTACATGACGTTGGATACCAAGGCCAGGTAGCCGATGGTTCCCAGCCCGCCAACGGCCAGGATAACCCCATAGAAGAACATCAAGGTATCCCACTCGGCATGCTCCATGCTCTTGTAAATATCAAATGGTGCGACGGTAGGTGACTCCAGGGCCTTCTCACCCGGACCGTGTATATCACGGTTCAAACGCATGCTGGAGCGCTTTAGCCAATAGCCGTAAAATTTGAGGACGCTCAAGCCGGTCATCATGCCAATGACCGGCGGGAGGTGGAAGAAATTGTTCATGGATACGGTCATGGTGATGGTGAATAAAAACAGGCCGACGATGACATAGCCACCAGGTTTAACCATTACTTCTTCAGATAGCGCCTCCGGTCTGGCTTTGGGAATGGTCAGTGACATGATGGCGGCAGGGATAAGCCAATTGATCAGCGATGGAATGAACAGGGCAAAAAATTCACTGAATTCCACCAGGCCTTTTTGCCATACCATCAATGTTGTGATATCCCCAAAAGGGCTGAAGGCGCCTCCCGCATTAGCTGCGACAACGACATTGATGCAGGAAACCGTTATAAAGGCAGTGTTGCCAGCCCCAACTGCAATAACAACGGCTGCCATTATCAATGCTGTTGTAAGATTGTCCGCAAGGGGTGAGATAAAAAATGCCAGTAAACCGGTAATCCAGAAGATCGAACGCAGGGAAAATCCGGAAGTTATGAGCCATCCCCGCAGCCGCTTGAAAACGTTGCGTTCACTCATGGTATTGATATAGGTCATGGCCGCCAGCAGAAACAGCAGGAGTTCGGCATATTCAAGGATATGGTGCCTGACGGCATCTTCCATGACGGATGGGTCGCCAAGTTGGGTATAAGCGATCGCAATCAGCAGCCAGATCAGTCCAGCAGCCAGCATCACGGGTTTGGATTTACGTAAATGGAGAAATTCTTCCAGAATCACGACCACATACGCGATAACAAAAATGATCAGGGATGTAATACCCACCCAGTGCCCCGTCAAATCGAGCATAGTTTTTGTCTCTTGGCCCATACTTGCTATTGCGGAGGAGGGCGCGACACCAGCGATGATGAAAAACATGAGATACCAGAAAGAGGAATGCAGTGGTTTACTTGTTATCATATGCGCTTAGTATAATGTGTAGAGTGTTGGCCATTAGTAAGAAGCTCGATTCTTGAAAATTATAGATAAAGCTGTTGTATCACTTAAGACTGGTTAGTCTCTGTACAAACCAGCACAGGATAGTGTATGTTTGGCAGCGATGCATCATCCTCCTATCACACTGATAAGCATACCCTATATTCTAATCAAAAAGGCGGTTTAGTGAAAACGAAGAGAATTCAGATCAATCTTCACTCAGTGAGGACCCTTTTGTTTAGTATGTGTACTGCAATACTTGCAATCCAAAGCGCACTGATATGGCAGCCGGCCTATGCTGCTGATCTAAAGCAGAACAGCAAGGCGGTAGTCAAACTATTTGTCACCCGGCAGCCCTGGAATATGACGCAGCCCTGGAGCAAAAATTCGTCTAGCAAAATAGTATGCTCAGGGTTTCTGATCGCGGAAGGAATTTTAACAAATGCACATTGCATAACTGATGCAACCTATATCCAAATGGAGGTTCCTGGTATACCCGATAAGAAAGAAGTCAAGATCAAGAACCTGAACCACCAGATTGATCTTGCATTACTGCAGCCGGTTGATGAGCAATTGCTGGCGGAAGTTACCCCTATCAAATTTGGTGATCTACCTACTTTACGTGAAAAAGTAGTGACTATCGGTTATCCCATGGGTGGTCGCCAGGTATCCTATACGGAGGGAGTGGTATCCAGGATCGACATGATGAGTTATACACACAGTAAACTGAGTAATTTGATGGTACAAACTGATGCGGCAATTAACTCGGGTAATTCAGGTGGCCCGGTATTTTCAGATAAAACGGGTAGTTGTCTAGGCGTTGCCACGCAGGTTAGCAGTGGCAATTCTATCGGTTATTTTATACCGGTACCGGTCGTCGATCATTTTCTCCAGGATCTCAAAGATGGGTCAATTGATGGTACGCCTAAAGTAGGAATTTTTGTTCAGACGCTGGAAAACCCTACGAACAGAGCCTTTATGGGTATGCAGGCAGGTCAAAGTGGTGTGCGCGTCAAAAAAATTGCTGAATACAGTCCGGCTTTTAATAAAATCAAGATTGATGATGTATTGCTGTCAATTGACGGGCATAATATTTTTAACGATTCCCGAGTGCCGTTCCGTGAAGATGGGAAAATTGGCCTGAACTATTACATTTCGACCAAACAAATTGGCGATAAGCTTATATTACGAGTGTTGCGTAACAATAAAGAAAAAAACATATCAATCAAGTTGTCAGCAAATGAGGTGATGGTTATTCCACGAATGCCCAAGTTTGATGTGCAACCACCTTATCTAGAAGTTGGCGGCATTGTATTTCGGGTCGTCGAACGGCGCAATGTCAGTAAAAGTTCACCATCTGGTATTAAGTCATATGTGGACGTGACGCGTGGAGAGGAAGGATTAGAAGAATTGGTGGTGATTGGTTCTATCTATGAAGACGAGTTGAATAAGGGTTATATTAATTCCGTTAAGAACCTTCGGATATTAAAAGTAAACGGGCAGCAAATTACCAGGCTTGATGACGTAAAACATGCCTTTGAAAAGAGTGACAGCAGCCCCTATTTCATCATCGAGTTGGTTGACGGACAAATAATTGTGCTTGACCGGAAACAAGTAGACAAGAATGAAGACAGCTTGCGCCAACGATATAACATCACACCTTACGGTATCTCTGGATAATTCGAGATTCTGATCCGAGTCTGAAATTTTGTAATTGAAGGTACGCAAGAAGCTATATCTCAACTGTATAAGGCAAAGGATAAAATTATGCAACACGAACAAACTGAAAAATATTCGAAATCCGAATGGTCATTCACCTGCCATCTGGATTTTGGAGACAGCAGTGCCGCCTGTACAATTAAAAAAAATAGTTCAGGGCTATCTATTAATCCTGTTGAAAATATTCAATCCAGATCGGATGATGATTACCCACCTGTTTTTCTGGGGATTTCTATGGCTGGCCAGGTTATTGTGATGGACCCAGTCAGTAAAGCTATCAATTATATAGGCGGTTATCCTCAAAATGCCTTTGCGCCTTATGCCTATCGTGACCCTGCAAGCGAGCATGTCTGGTTTATGTATGATGGCGACAAGAAAACCGGTTGCGATGAGTTGAACTGTGGCAGTAATGGTTCTTCGGTGACCGTGATCTCCTCAACAGGAGCCCCGTCATCGAACGCTGCATTACTTGCGCTGATTTGCGTTGGGCGAGGCCACCATGTGACAACATTTACCGCGCCCAATGATGCTTTTCCTGATATTCCCCGTCATGCTTTTGTCAGTAATCTTCAGGATGGCACGATTTCCGTTATTGGCAATGACCCGGACAACAAGGAAAATTATCTTAAGGTTCTGGATACTATCAATCTTTGCGAGCCTGATAAGGAAAAAGAGGGCAATACAGTAATTCCAAACAATGCATTTCCCCATGGCAAAATGTTCTCCGGGCATACTGGCAAGATATACAGTTTGAATAATGGTTATGGCACCGTTGCAGTGATTAATCCAGTGACCAATACAATAGAGAAGACATTTGAACTCAAGGTGAGTAGTAATCTGCTTCTTTCTCCAGATGGCCGCTTTTTGATTGGTAAGGGTGCTGATCGAAAATCTGATCAAAATCATGTGCAGGGCAGATTGACGGTCATGGATGCACTGAGCGGGAATATTGAGAAAACACTCGATCTAAAGGATATATATCCCAGTACCTATCGATTTACTCCCGATGGGAAAAAGCTCTACGTCACATCTGCTGCTACCGGTCAGGGTGAGCAACGTGACAATCTGAAAAAGAAGTCTGTATATGTTTATGATGCTTCTGCATTACCTGAGCTAACACTGGCCAGTGAGATAGTGGTAGGGGTCGCGGATTGTAGTCGTCGCCCCCTTGCTTTTGCTACACATAATAATGGTACACAAACAGCATTTATTCCCAACCCTACCGACGGGACGATTTCAATTATCGATGTTGCAGATGATAGTGTGATTGATACCGTCAGGATATGTGACAAACCTGTTAAGGAATTTAATTTTTCCTTTTGGGATGGTGCTATCAGCGGGTGTTGAGCCTTTGGAAAAATTCATGACGATACGTACCCGCTTTGCGCCCAGTCCTACCGGTTATCTCCATATCGGTGGCGTCCGAACCGCCCTTTTTTCCTGGTTGTATGCCCGCAAGCATGGCGGTAGTTTCGTGTTGCGAATTGAGGATACAGATCTGGAGCGATCCACTGCTGAGTCAGTCAACGCTATTCTCGAGGGGATGACATGGTTGGGGCTCGAGTACGATGAGGGCCCGTTTTCCCAGATGGAGAGATTGGAGCGCTATCAAGAAGTCATTCAGCAGTTGCTGGATACGGGCAATGCCTATCGCTGTTACTGCTCCCGTGAGCGTCTTGAAATACTACGCGCGAAACAGATGGCGCGCAAGGAGAAGCCACGTTATGACGGATGTTGCCGGGATAGCCAGGATGCACCACCAGAAGATACTAGCCCTGTAATAAGATTTCGCAACCCTCAAGAAGGTGGTGTCATTGTTGATGATCTGGTACGGGGGCGAGTTGTCTTTAGTAACAGTGAGCTGGATGACCTGATCATTGCACGATCAGACGGTACACCAACCTATAACCTCTCTGTTGTAGTAGATGACCTTGATATGGGTATCACACATGTTATTCGCGGGGATGATCACCTCAATAATACCCCCCGTCAGCTTAATATTCTTACTGCGTTGGGAGCCAAGCCGCCAGTGTATTCACATGTGCCAATGATATTGGGTGAAGATGGCGGGCGTCTGTCAAAACGTCATGGTGCTGTCAGCGTCATGCAATATCACCAGGAAGGCTATCTTCCTGAGGCCTTGCTCAATTACCTGGTGAGACTGGGTTGGTCTTATGGGGATCAGGAGATATTCAGCATTGATGAAATGATCAAATATTTTGACATCAAGGATGTCAATCATTCCGCCTCAACCTTCAATGCCGGCAAACTGCTGTGGTTGAACCAACACTATATTAAGACGTTACCACCTGAGCGGATAGCACATCTTCTTAGCTGGCATTTGGGTAAACTCAACATCGACCCATCAATGGGGCCACCACTGGAAGAAGTCGTCAAGGCCCAACAGGAACGTGCCAAAACGCTGGTTGAGATGGCTGAAAGCAGTGTGTTTTTTTACCGGGATTTTGAGTCCTACGAGGAGTCTGCTGCAAAAAAACATCTACGTCCTGTCGCCAGCGAAGCCTTACAAAGAATTAGCACTATATTGGCGGATCTGGATGCCTGGACGCCTGAAAACCTGCATCAAGTCGTACTGGATGTCGCCGCATCGCTGGATATTAAAATGGGTAAAGTTGCCCAACCATTACGGGTTGCCCTATGTGGACGAGCGGCATCGCCCGGCATTGACGTGACACTCTATCTGGTTGGTAAGGCGGCATGTATACGCCGCCTTGACAAGGCATTGGTATACATCAAGCAACGGGCTGAAGCCGCGTAGCAAGCACTGCATTTCTTAACAGTTGAATTATCTCCATGGAAACAATACAGCGCCCCAATAATTTTATCCTACATATAATCGAGCAGGATCTGAGTGACAATAAAAATAACGGCCGTATTGTTACCCGATTCCCTCCAGAGCCCAACGGCTATTTGCATATTGGTCATGCCAAGTCAATCTGCCTGAATTTCGGGATTGCCGGAGACTACCAGGGCAATTGTAATCTGCGATTTGATGACACCAACCCCCATAAGGAAAATGCCGAGTTTGTCGATGCCATACAAAAAGATGTGCAGTGGTTGGGGTTCGATTGGGGAGACCACTTGTATTTCGCTTCGGATTATTTTGAAAAGCTCTATGAGTTTGCTGTTGAATTAATCAATAAACAAAAGGCATATGTGTGTGACCTCACAGCAGAGGAGATTCGCGAATATCGGGGTACATTAACCCAGCCAGGGGCTAACAGCCCTTACCGTGAGCGCAGCATTAATGAAAACCTGGACCTGTTTAAACGTATGCGCAACGGGGAATTTGCTGATGGCGAGCGGGTATTGCGCGCCAAAATCGATATTACCTCCCCCAATATGAACCTGCGTGATCCGACGCTGTATCGCATTCGACACGGGGTGATCCACCATCAGACCGGCGAAGCGTGGTGCATTTACCCCATGTACGACTATACCCATCCTATATCGGATGCGCTGGAGGGGGTTACCCACTCTATTTGTACCCTGGAATTTGAGGATCATCGTCCGCTCTACGACTGGGTTTTGGATAATGTTTCAGTCCCCTGTCACCCACAACAGATCGAGTTCTCACGACTTAATCTGGAATATACGGTTGTGAGCAAGCGCAAACTGAACCAGCTGGTAGAGGAGGGGCATGTAGAAGGCTGGGACGACCCGCGCATGCCGACTATCTCCGGGCTGCGGCGGCGCGGATATACGGCAGCAGCCATTCGGGATTTTTGCGGCCGCATCGGCGTTACAAAATCAGACAATGTAGTCGAGATCGGCGTGCTGGAGAACTGTATTCGCGAAGATCTCAATGCCAATGCGTCGCGGCGCATGGCAGTATTGCACCCTCTGAAAATTATTATCGACAACTTTCCAGCAGACAAGGTTGAAGAGCTTGACGCAATAAATCACCCTCAGGATCCATCACAGGGAATCCGTAAAATTCCTTTCACACGAGAGATCTTTATCGACAGAGAGGATTTCAGAGAGGAGGCGCCTCGCAAATACAAACGTCTGGTGAGCGGTGGTGAGGTGCGGCTGCGTTATGGTTATGTCATCCGTTGTGATGAAGTCGTGAAGAACAACCAGGGTGAAATCATTGAGCTGCATTGCAGTTATGATGCATCTACCCTGGGAGCAGATCCTGAAGGTCGAAAGGTCAAAGGCGTCATTCACTGGGTTTCCGCCAGTCATGGCGTTGAGGCAGAAATACGCCTCTATGACCGTTTATTCAATCACCCTACCCCGAACCAGGGTGCCGGCGACAATGATTATCGGGAGCGGCTAAATCCTGATTCCTTACGGACGCTGACGCGCTGTCGAATCGAGCCTGCGCTGGCAGATGCGATGCCAGGCGATCGTTTCCAGTTCGAAAGAGTGGGTTATTTTTGCCTGGATCAAGCCATGGTTAGTACTGATGTGCCGGTTTTTAACCGCATCGTGACGCTCCGTGATACCTGGGCAAAGCTCGAAAAACAACACCCAGCGGGCTAATTCAGGAAGAAAAACAATATTTTGGAATGAGCAACTTGACAGCAAAAGTTGCGTATCGTAAAGTGCGCCATTCGCATATAGCGGGGCTATAGCTCAGCTGGGAGAGCGCTTGCATGGCATGCAAGAGGTCGGCGGTTCGATCCCGCCTAGCTCCACCAGGCAAACCCATTATTGCTTGTAGTATAAGGTTTACCATGTCCCCAT
This sequence comes from Gammaproteobacteria bacterium, assembly GCA_003230085.1. Taxonomy (GTDB): domain Bacteria; phylum Pseudomonadota; class Gammaproteobacteria; order SZUA-140; family SZUA-140; genus SZUA-140. The sequence continues at coordinate 5,322 of QIGV01000007.1, read as the reverse complement.
CGTCTAGACGGCCTAGGACACTGCCCTTTCACGGCGGCAACAGGGGTTCGAATCCCCTTGGGGACGCCATTTAAATCAATGGCTTACATGAGGTTTGGTTTGGTGTTTGGTGGGCTTAGGTAGTATTTAGGTAATATACCGCGCAATATCCCAGTCAAAAGCTACTTTCTTCAAGAAATCACACACTCCTCAAATGGGGCCGCCGGAAGGAAGAGGAAGGTATGCTACCCCCTGATGGCTGGGCAAGGCATGAGTCTGTCAAAAAGGGAGTCTGGGACAAATATTTCCCAAAACCAGTCCTGATCACTGTTGATCAGTTTATGGAGAAGGACAAGGCTGGAAAGAGCCGATGGTATCCGTTGGTAACGGGATCATATATCCAGGGGCTGGTTGCCAGTGGCAGGGACGAACAGCGTGTCTACGTTCCAGATGACATCTTATTTCAGAATCATTCAGGTTCACTCTTTAGGATCATCTGTCTCATACCCTAACTCTCGGCGTTTTCCTTGAACTACCGCCTCAGCTTTGCGATCCATAAAACGTTCCCAATATTTTCGACAAACGCTGAAAATTGCTACAGCAAGCAAGAAAAGTCCGAAAGTCGGATAACCGACAGAAAAAAGAATAATTCCCACAAGAAGTACAAATCTGGCTGCGGCAAGCACTAATAAAAAGCTGATACCTAGAATCTCTGGCCAATACCGTAGTATTAGCACACTCAAGACAATTCCCAGCGCTATTTCAATGATCAGCATTTTTCGCCTATGTCATCTAACGAGGCTGTAGAAAAACCCCTAAATCAATTAAGTTTGTGTTTTTTAAAAAAGCCCCAAAAGTCTAAACCCATATAAAATATCTACGCAAGCTTTATATAAAGCTATATACATAGTTTTAAATAAAATCAGGATCAATATACTAATTTCACGAGTTCAATCGCTGATATCGTCTCTCATTTATATCGTTCGACAAAAGAGAGTTTTTCTGCAGCTTCAACGATTAAATCACCGGCAAGCCGTAGTGGTGGTTGAGTTATGCTAGGATTTTTTAGCACAACTCAAACGCCGCGTAGGATTGTCCGAGTGAATTTGCATTGTTATGTTCTATTTATTGGATATTTCATCAAGTTTCTTCTGAACACTCGGCTCAAACCTTGTTTTCCTCTCTTTACCTATAAACACACAATTGAACCATTTGATTCTTGTATTTTCTAGCTCAGTTTCTCCAATAAAAACTATTGGATGTTCAAAAGAGCAGACTGAACCTATTTCATTTGCTCGCATACTAAAATAATCTACGTTATGAAGTGATGGAGTATGCTTTGCTTCTTTTAGAGACATTGCAAAAACAGAAATAATATCTCCCTTTTTACAGTGCGTGAATCTTCCTTTTACAATATCTTCCTGGCCCACCCTTTCTAATCCTAAACAGCTTTCCGATGCCATTGAATCATTTCCCAACAACATAGTTGCCAATATTAGAGCCGATAGATAATTATTAATCTTGAAGCTCAATTTAAGTATCTTCATTAATAAATTTGTCCAAGGCCAAATTGTGCTTCTGCATTATCTTGCTGCGCTGCTTTTAAAAACCACTCGCGGGCTTCCTGGTAGTCTTGCTTGATACCATTTCCTTGAGAATATAATTTCCCAAGAAATGATTGGGCAAGAGTATCTCCTTTTTCTGAAAGCGGTAAAATCTCATTAAAGCTATTTTGGTATTCGCCATTATCATTATATTCCAGTAAATAATTATAAAATGTCCATCAGGAAAATCCTGGTAATACACGTTGAAGCATAATATTTTGTTCCTGAAAGTAAATATATATAGCTTTCCCAGTCCAGTTAGATATCTCTGCGGTTCGGATCACCAACGGCAAGGAACATCTTTAATATTGCTGTTGGCATAACGGTGCTTGAGTTGTTCTAGGATTTTTTAGTACAACTCAAACACCGCGGAAGTCTGCCCGAGTTGAAGCACCTTGTTATGTGCATGTTTCTTCCATACCGATGATTCTTCCGAATTTCACTACTTTACCTTTATGTATAGCGCTTAAGTGAGAAACATAGCACTGTTTTCTGTTTTTTCCCTCGAGAAATAGTAACACGCGCCATACAGCCTTAAGAACTTTTCTGACGTCTTCAGAGCCTACTTTAACCGGATTGACATTCAAACCCAAAGTCTTCGTTATGTTATGACATACGTCTACACGTGTTTGGTATTTACTATCGCCACTACTTCGCCTGTTAATACGATTAAGTTTTATATCCTCTTCTTCATATGAATATGAAACTTCCCATAAATGATTGTGTGCTATTACATCTCTTAATATGTGAATTTCACACAATTCTTCTTCATAAGGAAAATCTGGGTATAAAGATTTTAAGTACGAAACAACTGATGCTTTATCAATTTGCCCCTGATTTGCTTCGTTTATATACCGAACCCTCATTACATATGACTCTAGGCACACTACCGCGAGCAAACAAATTGAATTCGCGTACCCATTAACATAATAGCCAGACTGGACTTCAGTAGAATTACCTTTGTCATGTTTCTCAAGATTTTCTAATAGCGCACTTATAGGCTCGAAGTAAGAGCTGCCTACAATTGTTACTAGACTATCATTCACTGGTGAGCCCTCACTTGCGCATACAGTCTGTCCGAGTTAAAGCGCCTTTCTAGGGCATCCAATGCTCATAAAGAATTTGTGTTTTGATCTCACTTATTTCGAGAAGTTTTTTGAATCTGTGAACATGTTTTGCCCCTAGTATAAAAATGGCTCTATCTTTTGAGGTTTCGATTAGTTTTTCAAGCCAGAATTGCTCTCTAACTTCCCAGTATATTTTTTCCTCATGCTCAATTTCCATGGCTTGTTGCCATGTTAGGCAGGGTAGCTTGTCAAAACCTAATTTCTTTTTAATTTCCCTGCTAGTAGGAATACCAAGTAATTTTCTTTCTTTTTCCGTAGGATCGCAAAACTTATGAGAAATACCTGCCTTAAGTGAAATTTTCTCGGCAACAGAACCTGTTATGCCATTTATTATTGTGTTGTGTATTGTCTCATTATTTAATTCTTCAGCCAGTAAATTGGCATTATGCAATGCTTGCTCATTCTTTAATAAATCATTAAAGGCGGCAATATCAACAGATTTGTTACCCTCATATTGATAACCGTGACTAACACCGATTAACAGGCACTTCATGTTTTTCACTGGCCTTAACGTCGCAATCAACATGCGATGCGGTTTTTTGCGCCCGTCCGAGTTGAATTGCCTTATTGGCTGTTTTTATTGATTCTGATTCTACCTAAAGCAAGCCCCATAAATAGTTCCACTTGACTTCAAGCACTTACTTCCCGGCCCGCAATCAGTATCAAAGCTACACGTATTCCCTACAGTACGGTTGGGATCTAGAGGATCATAGACGGGTTGTTGATCGTTCGAATTACCAGGTGATATACCACCCGCACAAACTCCATAAATTGAGCCTGATGACTTAATGCATTTGCTGCCTGGGCTACAGTCAGTATCGAAGGAACATGCGAGCACAGAATTAGAAGCTAGCAAAATGCTCAGCATAAATACTGGCAGAAAAATAATTCTCATTTTCGTTCTCCTTATTGAAATAGCTAACAGTAAGTAGACTCAACACTGGTGTGATAAAACACAACGCAATGGAGTATATCCCGCATCATTGTTCTCTTAAATTTCACATTGGAGGCGATGTTAAATCTCTCTCTCACCACTTCATAGCTTTTGATATTCAATATGATAGCCAGAATATTCTTATTCAACCATATCCATAAATACCGATCAGTCTAGCACCCCTGTCCCTTTACCATCTGTCATCATACCCCACCAGGGCCAGTATTTGCGTCCTCTATTTCGGAGATTGCCTGCGCCAAGGTGATCGGGCCACCAACTTTTCCAGTGATCTCTTTGCGATCTGCCATCATTCCGTGAATCTTGGCCAAGGTATCCAGCGCACTCAACTTCGTATGCATCTCAATTTCAATCTGGTTGGCCGTAGCTTTGAATTTTTTGATTGCTGCCCGTACATCATCAGGCAGGGCATCTGACGCTGTGACTGATAAATTACCACCCCCATCCCAGCTTACAATATCAGTTACATTTGAGAATGCCAGGAATTCGAGTTCGCGCAATACACGACGCTGCTGGTTCTCAATTCCTTCATCCGTCATGAGTGTTTCCAGGCGGTAGTTCAAGAATTTTCGGACGTTAGGAATGGTTAACAACTTAGACGCGCTGACCTTGGCCGCATTTCTGTTTTTTGTTTTGTATGTTGCTGTATACGCCTTCGTCGCATTGAATCCGTTTGCAACATAATTTTCAATAAAACGTCGGCGTGGTGCTGATAAATTAATCTCATCTGCCATTCGTTGATCCTCACCATCATGATTCTAAGGCCGCAGGTGTGAATAATAGGTGCGAGATATAGTTGGGCGGCAATTTCCTACGCTCGCGCAGCAGGTAGTAGCTGAGGACTCCCGCCAAGCTGGATGTTTCTTTTCGTTGATATAGTCAAACAATCTATTCTTCTTCAAATTATGTATTGAGCCACCTGCAATTTCTGACTTTTTACTTGTGACTTCCCCCTTTTAATATCTCATATAAGTCATACACCATGGTATATGTAAAAAGGTACACGATATACGTGTTACTCAAATTAAAAAAAGTGTCCTGACTAACACGGTGTACGTGTTGGTGTGGGAGACTCACTATGAGTTTTCATGACATACACGGTGTGCGTGTATAGTTAGCACGCTATACGTGTTATGGAGTTTTTCCAAAGATTACTGGCTACACGCGTTGGATTGACATCCAGCTTTCCTTTGCAATCGTCAATAGCTAACCAAGTCAATGCAAAAAGGTTAGCCATATTTCTTCCACCTTGCCTAGTTCTTTGTATAAAGCCTTTTTCTTCGAGTTCAGTTTGTGCTTTGAATAATGTATCCCGAGAACGCCAGCCTCGCTTTTCCATTAGCTTCCATGCACAGCAAAGATCGCCGTTATTTTTTCCTCTATATTGCGCGCATAGATCCATCAACAAAACTTTGGTGTGCACACTTAATCTAATGAACTCCTCGCTATTAAGGATGTGCCCGGGGAAGGCAAAAAATTGCCCGGAATCTTTCCTGCCCTTTACGCGTTCGCGTTTAGCTGGCATTATAAATGGGATCCATATTCGTTTTGAATAGCAAGGCCGGTTACTTTCGAAGGGTGCCAGATTTTTTCATTATCTAGTGCACGACGCACTGTTTCTGAGCAATTGTGTGTCGTCGGTGCTGATCATGATCACACT
>QIGV01000044.1 GCA_003230085.1 Gammaproteobacteria bacterium | reverse complement strand
GTGATTCTGGTAGGGAGCGATTTTGACCGTAATATCTTCGGTGGCTATCTGGTCGATGGATTTATGAAAATTCCGGGCGATCTTAGTATTTATACCTCCAGGACAGATAAGGCCTTGCGTATGTCTCGCAGGGTATTTCGCCGACAGCGGCTGGGCCAGGACTGGGATGAAAACACTACGCCCCCCACCGTCGCCGAATATCTGCGCAAAACGGACAATCTGGTTATCATTGATGTGACTGATGCAGAGGAGTCAGATGCGGGTAACGGGCATGCCTACTTCCGTAAGAGTCCCTGGGCAAGCAGTGATATTCTGATGACTCTGAAATACAACCTGCGGCCTGAGCAGAGAGGACTGATAACAAACGGCGACTGGCCTGTCTGGAATTTCCCAGAAAATTATCTGGAAAGATTGCGAGAGGCTCTTACCCAGGTTAATCTGTCTCTATCCAATAATTGACTGCTTTCCCTAAGGGAGCACTGATATCCAATACTATGGATTCCTGTTCACCTGTACCCGAAGGGTGAAAAAATTGCCGGAATGATGGGGTAAGTAGTCAATGTTCCTAAAGATCTAAAGATCTAAAGATTAAGTGCCATTCAATACTGCATCCTTATTCCCGGTAGGCTGCAGTATTTCAGGTATGTCGGAGGTCGAATATCGTTATGTGCCGAGGTGCTTTTATATAGGCAATCTGATAGCATCCAAGATCTTACAGAAGAATCTGTAAGCCAAGGTACGCTCAACCTCAGATAAGGCATCGCCGATGCGGAATATTTCATGTTTTATCATATCACTACTGTTGGCCGGTTTGCTTGCTGGATGTGGTGAGACCGAGCCTCCGGTGCCCCCGCCCCTGAATATTCCCGTAGTCGAAGTCATCCAGAAAGATGTGCCCATCTCTATAGACATGGTCGGCCAGACCCTGGGTTCAGTGGACATTCCAATTCGTGCGCGCGTCCAGGGTTTTCTGGAAAGTATGGATTTTCTGGAAGGTCGTAATGTCAAGAAAGGCGATCTGCTCTATACCATTGACCCGTTGTCGTTTGAGGCCAAGGTCGTCGAAGCGAAGGGTCGTCTTGCCGAAGCGCGCACCATGCTGGCAAAGGCCAAAAGTGACCTCGACCGGATCCGGCCACTGGCGGAAATGAAAGCGGTCAGCCAGCAGGACCTGGATGCTGCCGTGGCCCAGTATGAGGCTGCGCAGGGCTCGGTGCAGGCCGTAGACGCGCAGCTTGATCAGGCCAAGATTGAACTCAGCTACACACGCATCCATTCCCCGATAGATGGGCGCATTGGTATTTCGGAGGCTAAAGTCGGTGAGTTTGTCGGTGCGGCGCCCAATCCGATTGTACTCAACAACGTTTCTCAAACAGATCCAATTCGGGCGCGCTTTTCGATTAACGAACGAGAATATCTGAGGTGGGCGCGTCGGCTCGCAGAGTTTCGCAAAAAATCGGGGAAAGAACCGAAAAAAGGCCGTGGACTCGAGCTGATTCTGGCCGATGGTCAGGTTCACCCCTATAAGGGGTATGTCGTTACCTACGATGCCGCTATCGATCCCACCACCGGCACCTTCCGCCTTGAAGCCGACTTCCCGAACCCGAATGATATTGTATTGGCCGGACAATTTGCACGTGTTCGAGGTGTCCTTGAAACTCGGCGTGGTGCATTGCTGGTGCCACAGCGGGCCGTGACAGAATCACAGGGCAACTTCAGTGTCATTGTAATTAATGCCGAAAACAAGGCCGAGATTCGCGCGATCACCCCCGGTCCACGTATCGACAAATTGTGGATTATCGAAAAAGGTCTTAATCCCGGTGAGCGGGTGGCGGTCGAAGGCATCCAGCGTCTGCGCAATGGCATGGTCGTGGCGCCAACGGATGGTATGGAAAAGCCTGTCGCAGCATCAGATAAACCCGAAGTAGCCGGGGGCTGATCCATGGCCGAGTTCTTTGTTCGGCGACCCATCGTGGCCATGGTGATCGCAATCATCATGATCATCCTGGGACTCGTCGCCCTGGCGAGATTGCCAGTCGCCCAATATCCCGAAATCACGCCGCCACTGGTCGCGGTAACCGCAGCATATACCGGCGCAAATGCCATTGATGTCGAGCAGTCCGTGGCCACGCCCATCGAGCAAAAGCTCAATGGTGTCGAGAACATGATTTACATGCGCTCGGTTAACTCCAGCGATGGTCGCCTGAATTTACAGGTCTCGTTTGAGATCGGCACTGACCTGGACATGGCCAACGTACTGGTCCAGAACCGGGTATCAGAGGCCCAGGCCAGTTTGCCGGAAGAGGTCAAGCGACTGGGCGTGACAGTGAAGAAAAAGCTATCCACGCCTCTGATGTTGATTGACCTGTACTCGCCCAACAAAACCTACAACTACGAGTATCTGACCAACTACGGTACCATCAACGTTATCGATGAGCTTGCCCGCATCCGCGGTGTAGGACTGGCCGAGATTCTGGGTGGCAGCGTCTCAGAGTACGCCATGCGCGTGTGGATCCGCCCTGATCAACTGGCGAAACTGAATCTCACTGTGCCGGACATCACCTTGGCCCTACAACAACAAAATGTGCTAGTACCAGCCGGGCAGATTGGTGGGCCACCGGCACCGGTTGGCACCGATTTTACCTATACGGTACAGACCCAGGGTCGCCTGGAAACTGGCGAACAGTTCGGCCAGGTCGTGGTTCGCTCAAACCCGGATGGTTCCCAGGTTTTACTCAAGGACGTTGCCCGGATCGAACTCGGCACCCAGAATTATAATCTGAAGGCAGCGCTCAATGGTTCGCCAACAGCCGCAATCGGAATCTACCAGTTGCCGGATGCCAATGGCCTTGAAGTGGCGGCAGAGGTGCGCGCCACGATGGAACGCCTCGCTGAGCGTTTTCCCGATGACATAGCGTATGTTACGGCACTTGATTTGACGCTACCGGTTACCGCCGGCATCCGGGAGATTGTGATTACACTGTTTCAGGCGGTTGCGCTGGTGATCTTTGTCGTTTACATCTTTCTGCAAAACGGACGTTATACTCTGATCCCGACACTGGCCGTTCCGGTGTCACTGATTGGTACTTTCGCCGTCTTTCCGTTGCTGGGCTTTTCCATCAACACGCTGTCGCTGCTCGGTCTGGTGCTGGCCATCGGTATTGTGGTGGATGATGCCATCGTGGTGGTGGAAGCGGTTGCTCAAAAAATGGAGCAGGGCCTGGGACGCAAGGAGGCCACCATCGCGGCCATGCGCGAGGTATCCGGCCCCATTGTGGCTACTTCACTGGCACTGATTGCCGTGTTCGTGCCAGTGGCCGCTATGGGCGGTATTACCGGTCAGCTCTACCAACAATTTGCGATCACCATCGCGGTCGCGGTTGCCCTGTCCTCGATCAACGCCTTGACACTGAGCCCGGCATTGGCGGCGACCTTATTGAAGGCGCCGGGTGAAGACAAAGGCCCCCTCGACAAATATTTTGCTGTCTTCAATCGCGGGTTTGAAAAAGCCACGGCGAAATTCATGGTGCTGGCCGGATTCTTTGCCCATAAGGTTACCCGCGCCGCCATCCTCCTGTTGGTCTTGACTGCTGGCCTGGTGTTGATGTTCAAGATTGTGCCGGGCGGCTTTGTCCCGGAAGAAGATCAGGGTTATATCATGGCCGCCGTCCTGATGCCTGACGGCGCCTCATTGGAGCGAACCGATGCCGTCGTCAATGCGGCACAAAAGATAGTTGCAGATTTCGATGCGATCCAGAATACGACTACGGTGTCAGGTTTCAGCATGCTCACGACGACACTACAGTCAAATGCCGGATTCATCTTTATGCAGCTCAAGGACTGGGACGAAAGGACTAACGCAGAAGACCATGCCACGGCCATTACCCGTGAATTGAATGCTCGCTTTTCACGCGGCATTACAGGAGGCCTGGTGTTCGCCTTTGGTCCGCCGGCAATTCAGGGCCTTGGCACCGGTTCCGGTTTTTCCATGATGTTGCAGGATCGTGGTGGCAACCCACCAGAATACCTGGATGCGCAGGCACAGAAATTCATTCAGAAGGCGGTGGAGCGCCCGGAGATCGCGGGTATGTTTACGTTATACCGCGCCAGCGTGCCGCAGATTTTTCTTGAAATCGACAACGCCAAGGCCCTTAAGCTCGGGGTAAAGCTGTCAGATATCCATACTTCAATCGGCGCCTTCCTCGGCGGCGCCTACGTCAATGATTTCAACCGCTTTGGCCGCCTGTTCAAGGTGTATGTACAGGCAGAACCCGAGTACCGCAACACGGTGGCCGGGATAGACATGTTCTACGTCCGTAACAACGAAGGCAATACCGTTCCGTTATCAACCCTGGTAACGACTTCCCGCACGACCGGCCCGGAGTTCACCAACCGTTTCAATCTGTTCCGCTCGGCTGAATTGAGCGGGCAGGCTGCGAAAGGTTACAGTTCAGCACAGGCGCTTTCTGCTCTGGAGGAGGTAGCAATAGAGCACCTGCCTTCCGACATGACTTATGCCTGGTACAACATGTCCTACCAGGAGAAAGCGGCGGAGGGTAGCGGTGCCATCGTCTTTGTGATGGCGTTGATATTTGTATTCCTGATCCTTGCCGCCCAGTATGAAAGCTGGTCAACGCCGATGAGTGTGTTGCTCGGTACGCCCATCGCCGTATTTGGCGCTATGGCCGGATTGTTTATTGCGCGCCTGTTCAGCGAGAGCTATGTCAACAATGTATACGCCCAGATCGGCTTGGTGATGTTGATTGGTCTGGCGGCTAAAAACGCTATTCTGATCGTTGAGTTTGCCAAGATCGAAGTTGAAAAAGGACGCGAGGTCTTTGATGCGGCCATGGAAGCTGCACGATTGCGCTTCCGGCCGATTCTTATGACTGCATTTTCCTTTATTTTCGGTGTATTTCCACTGCTAGTGGCCAGCGGCGCAGGCTCAGAGGCGCGCAAAGTTATGGGGATGACTGTTTTCAGTGGCATGCTGATTGCGACAATAATTGGTGTCCTGGTAGTGCCAGCCCTGTATGTGATGGTCTACCGCATTGCCAATCGCAAAGCTAGTAAACCTGCCGACGACACGATCACGCCTATCGCATCGCCGGAGGACCAATAGGCATGAGGCGTTATGCGATAGCCGTAGCGCTGGCAATCGCATTGGGTGGGTGTGCAACCCTGACGCCGGATTATGAACGTCCGACACTCGACGTGCCCGTGCAATTTATAGGTTCGAAGGAGGCCGGTGAAGCCGTCAGTAACTTATCCTGGTGGCAGCTGTTTCAAGATGAGCAGCTGCAAGTGCTGGTTCATTCCGCACTGGAAAATAACAAAGACCTTCGTGTTGCGCTTGCACGCCTCACTGCGGCACGTGAACAACTGACCATTACCCAGGCCAATCAATATCCATTCATCGATGTATTCGGCAGCGGTGGTCGTGGCAGGCAAAGCAAGGTATTAATTCCATCGGCCAGCACTCGCAATAATTATACAATCGCCGGTGACTTGTCATTTGAGATCGACCTGTGGGGAAAGCTCAGTCGCGCCACCGAGGCTTCACAGGCAGAATTACTGTCTACCGAGGCATCGTATCGAAATGTCATCATCAGCCTGGTATCCAATGTTGCCAGTACCTACTTGCTGTTACGGGACCTCGATGAGCGCCTCAAAATATCTGAAAATACAGTCGTTACTCGCAAGGGCAGTTTAGCGATCATACAGGCCCGCTTTGACAAAGGCATCGTATCGGAGCTTGATGTCAACCAGGCACAGATCGAGTTGTCTATCGCCGAGGTGGCAGTCTCAGTTTTTCAGCGTGAGATCGTGATTGCAGAAAATGCGCTGCAGATTCTGCTGGGCAACAATCCTGGTCACATCAAGCGCGGGGCATCACTTAAACAACAAGTCTTCCCGCCCACCATACTTGCTGGGTTGCCGTCGGAACTCCTGCAACGGCGTCCCGATGTCATTGCTACTGAACAACAACTGGCTGCCGAGACTGCTCGCATTGGCGTTGCTGAAGCGCTGCGTTACCCCAGCATCAGCCTGACCGGTACACTAGGTCTGGCCAGCGACGATCTTTCCGATTTAACGACAAGCGATGCCCAGACCTGGAATCTTGCCGGTAATCTGCTGGCCCCGATCTTCAACTCAGGACAACTCAAAGCGCAGGCAAGGGCACAACGTGCGCGAGCTGAACAGGCGCTGTTTACCTATCAGGCCACTCTGCAAAATGCTTTTCGTGAAGTTGAGGATGCCCTGGTCGCGGTACGCACACTGCGCGATGAGCACGCTGCGCGGATCAGACAGAGAGTTGCAGCAAGCAATGCGTCACGCTTGTCACGTGCCCGTTATGATGGTGGTGTTGTCGACTACCTGGAAGTGCTGGATTCCGATCGCAGCCTGTTCAGTGCCGAGTTGGAAGAATCCTCAACCCTTCAGCGCTATCTGAGCGCGATCATTCAGCTATACAAGGCCCTGGGTGGTGGTTGGGATCCGGAAGGGGAGGTGGGCGCATGAAAAGGCAAATCATCGCTATTGCAGCCGGTATCCTTTTAATTTCCGGCAATGCCTTTGCTCATTTTGCGGTGGAAGGCAGCCTGTCTGATATTGAATCTTTCATCCAGGAAATTAAACAGGTCCGCCAGAAATCCAAAGTATTTGATGCACTAATTAGCAGAATCAATAAATTTCAGCGGGAAAACAAAAATTTTACCATGGCAATTAAAGTAGGCAGGAAAATTCCTCCCATGATTGCCGGGGGAGACACTCAGATTATCTGGTTGAATAAGGAAAACAGCGCACTGAATACAAATCTGGGGTTTATTGAAATGCACCTGACAAAGCTGGAATATGCTATTGATCTTGATGATGTCGAGAAATTTCCGTCTTTAGAGCTGGATAACCTGACTGGCAAATACAAGCTGCCGGACGGCGTTCCCGAGTGGGCGATTTCCAGGGAAGCCATTCTGGCACATGAGATTGCCGAGTTATTTGATGCATACAAGAATAGCTATGATTACAGGAAAAACCATGCAGTTGCGGTTGATATAGAAAATGAGGTGCGCAAGGAATTCGGGCAGCCTGGTATCAGGGGTGATAGCGAGGATACCACTATCAGAATGGAAAGCGGTCGGGTTGCGACGGGCACCAGAATTGATATTGGACAGCAGCATACGGTTTTTATAGAGACTCTTGGTAACCGGGATATCGTGAAAATCTATTATGATCCCGAGTAGTTTTTCATAGCTGCTGCGAGTGTTTTCCGGGCTGCAGGTTTTGCGGCAGCCACATCTTGTGTATTGTGCGCAATCACCTTGTAACAATTGATACCGGTCTTTCTTACTTCGGGGGCACGTTGGTGTGTGCGCCTCGCGCGTTCGCTCCAAAGCGAAAAAGAAAGCGAAAAAGGGGTCAGGTCTTGTTATTTGACTAATCTCTATGTTAGCTTCTCTCTATGGCAAGACCATTAAGAATAGAATTTGACGGCGCTCTTTATCATGTAACCTCACGAGGTGATGGTCAGGATGATATCTATTTTGATGATGAAGATAGAAAAATATACCTGGAAGTTTTACGTCATGTATGCGAGCGCTTCAACTGGGTTGTCCACGCTTATTGTTTAATGACAAATCACTACCATTTATTAGTAGAAACGCCTGATGGAAATTTATCCAAAGGTATGCGACAGCTAAATGGCGTCTATACTCAGCGATTTAATCGCAAGGTTAATCGAGTTGGGCATGTATTCCAGGGTAGGTATAAAGCCATCATTGTTCAGAAAGAGACCTATTTGTTGGAATTGGCACGATATATAGTATTAAATCCTGTGAGAGCGAAAATGGTGAGATCTGCCAAGGATTGGTCATGGAGCAGTTATAGAGCGACAGCAGGGCTTGTAAAAGCAGATGAATGGCTAACTACTAATTGGATCTTGTCATCCTTTTCGAGAACAAAGATTGATGCCATTAAATTGTATCGTATTTTTGTTTCAGAAGGACGAAATCAACCAAAACTATGGGAAGGATTAAAAAACCAGATTTATTTGGGTGATGAAGTCTTTATTGAAGAGACGCAAAGAATGATATCGCAAGATGCCGATCTAAGTGAAATACCATCACCTCAAAGACGGCAAGTAGAAAAGCCACTTGAGTATTACGAAAGAAAATACAGTGATAGAGATACAGCAATATTCAAAACTTATGAGAGTGGTGCATATAGTATGAAGGCCATTGGTAGTTATTATAAATTGCATTATTCCCGGGTGAGTCGTATCATAAAGGCAAATAACAAGACCTGACCCCACTGCTTGCTGCTTGTGCACTGTTTTTGCTTTTTGAGGAAGTGCACGCAGTTCATTTTGATGAAAAACCATTATGGTTTCGCATTTTTGCCCGGGTTTCCCGCCTGGCTTCACCCTTGTTGTAATAGGGCTGTTTCCATAGGAAAGGGGAGAGCATTGAGAAATGGAGTCAAATATGTTTGATAAGAATTATGAAAGATTCGAGAAAGCTATCTCAATTATTTTATTGCTGTTTATGGGTGTTGTCGTTGTAGCCGCGACTCTGGAACTCATATGGCTGCTCTATAAAGACATTATAACTCCACCTAATATTCTTTTAGGGCTTGCTGAATTATTTGATATATTTGGTTTGTTCATGATGGTGTTGATTGCAATTGAATTAATGTCATCGATACATATGTATATAAAAAATAAGAGAATACATGTGGAAATCATTTTTCTGATTGGTATAACGGCAGTTATCAGGAAGGTAGTCATACTGGATTCAAATGCGACCGATCCAATGTATTTGATAGGATTGGCGACATTATTAGGTGCGTTATCTGCGGGTTATTATTTAATAAAGAAAAATCGAAAAGAAATTTCCAGAAAAACATAAAAATTATCGAATTTTATTGGCTTACTCAATTTAGTTACGTACGGGAGGCGGGAGCATGATGGGCGCAGAATTCTTATGTTAACTACGTCGATGCTTGAATACACCGTCAGGGTCAGTACCCGGGCCAAGCGTCTACAGGTTCGTATCACTCCGCTCTGCGAGGTGGAAGTAGTATTGCCGCATAGGATGGCACGCCACCATATTGCGCCTTTTATTGATAACAACCGAAAATGGATCGTGGAAACGCATGCTCGTATGATGGCAGCAAGAGGGGAGGGATCCGGAGTAAACGAGATTGTCCCTGCTACAATACAACTGTCTGCTGTTGGACAGAATTATACGGTTAATTATCAGGCGGCAGAAAAAAATTGTATTATTAACGCCGAGGAACCTAGTGGTGTGCCTGTGCTCGAACTTTCTGCAGCCGATCACGAAGGTGCCTGTAAAGTACTGCAGGATTGGTTGAGCCGACAGGCAAGGAAACATCTGCCGCCATTGCTGGACGCTATCAGTTGTGAACTCGATATACCCTATAAAAAGGCATCCATTCGCGCACAGAGGACACGCTGGGGCAGTTGCTCTTCCAAAGGCGTGATCAGTCTAAATCGTGCCCTGTTACTCCTTGAGCCTGAACTGGTGCGCTACCTTCTTATCCATGAGCTATGCCACAGGGTTCATATGAACCATTCCTCCAGATTCTGGCAACTAGTGAGTGGCTTCGCCCCTGACTTCAAGGCGCATGAAAAGAGACTTAACAGGGCTTCACTGATGATGCCGTTTTGGGTGTACAGTAAGGCCGTGGACGGTTTAGTCAGCGCTAGTTAATGCGTATTGGTGCTGGTTTTCTCGCTTGCTGCAGTTCAGGGGCGTACGCACACAGTGCCTGGTTGGCATAGCGCCGCACTAATTATCCCTGGCCCCCTGATCTATCCACTGCTTGATCTGGTCAATGTCTTTTCGTGGCAAGGGATCTCTGCCGTGGGGCATATTGATTGAAGGATCAGCCTTGTGCTCGATGAGCATCACCAGGGAGCTGGTCAGGCTGGAGTTGGGGATGATGACAGCCCCGAATTTTGTGCCTTTCATAAGGTCTTCATAGCTATCGACTCTAAACCCGCTCTTCTCATATCCCGGCCCCCCCGTAGCATGACACGACAGGCAATTCTTAGTCAGGATCGGTTCAATTTGATTTTTGAAGCTGACGTCCCGGCTACAGCCAGTCGTCAATACCAAGATTACGGCTGACAAGATGACAAAAGAATTGTTTTTAAACATTACAATAAATTCTCCATTTTAAGGAACCTTCGAGCAAGCCATCGTGGTTAAAGCGGCGTTGTGTGCCGGTAGGCTTCAGTATAAACAAAATCAGTATGTGGGTTACAATGAAATTTGTTGATGGGAATGTCTTGTTGAAAAATGGAATATGTAATTCTAGCTATTTTATGGGTTGGCTGGTGCGCGCTGCACAGTGTGCTGGCGTCCATCAGGATAAACAGCCATCTGAAAAGCCGTTTTTCTGAAATCTACCGCTATTACCGTTTTACCTATAATGCCATCGCTGTGGTGACCCTGATACCTGTACTTGCCTATTCCTTCCATATTCAGGGGCCTGTTTTCCTGGAGTGGGATGGATATTGGCTTGGGCTGCAAGTGCTGATGGTCAGCGTAGGGGCGCTATTATTTTTTGCCCCGCTGAAGCAATATGACATGTCTCGATTTTTTGGTTGGCAGCAGATCAAAGATGGCCTGACACATGAGGTTTTATCAAAGGACAACAAGCTGGATACCAGTGGTGTCCTGGCCTGTATCCGTCATCCCTGGTACAGCGGCGCCATCTTGTTGATATGGGCGCGTGATCTGGATATGGCGACAATTATCGTCAATGTGATAATAACGGCCTACTTTATGATTGGTGCAATGCTGGAGGAGCGCAAACTAGTGCGGGAACTTGGCGATGAATATCGCCATTATCAGCAGACTGTCGGGATGTTTATTCCCTACAAGTGTGTGGCGCGCATCATAAAGTATTGAATGCTGGCTTTTGACTATCGCGGAACCCTTAAAGTGGAAAAGAAGAAAGGCACCTATGCGCTCTAATGCTTCCGGATTATACCCCGGTGATCGGGGCTACAGAATAGCCGGCGTAGTAGAGTAGGCAGAATCAAAGGTGGGATAGCTGACCAGTTGTGAAGGGGCTGGAGGAGTCTCAATCCCGTTTTGCCAGGCAAGGATGTCGTAATAAGTTCGGATATTCTCAACATAGTGTAGCGCCTGAATGCCGCGCGCGTATCCAAAACGGGTTTTCTGATGCCAGCGTTTTTGCATCAGTAATGGCAGATGCTTTTTGACATCTATCCATTTATCAGGATCATCGCCATGCTGTGCGGTTAGGTCTCTTACATCATAGAGATGTCCCATGCCCATGTTATAGGCGGCCAGGGCAAACCAGGTGCGATCGGGTTCGGCAATTTGGGCAGGAATGTTCTTTTTGAGTTTGTGAAAATAGCGCGCACCGCCATTGATACTGTTTTTAGGTATGATGCGGTTTTGATAGCCCATCTCCGCTGCGGTTTTACGTGTCAGCATCATGATGCCACGTACGCCGGTGGGAGAGATAGCGCGGTGGTTCCAGTGCGATTCCTGATAGCCAATGGCAGCCAGCAGGCGCCAATCCAGTTGATATTTATTGGCAGCCTGTTTGAAATTGTCCAGATAAAGAGGTAGACGTTGTTCAATGTGGCGGCGAAATTTTCGGTTGCCGACATAATCAAAATCTCTGACGTGGCCATAGTGGCGTTCTTTCAATTGAGCCAGCTGGCCATTGCTTTTAATGAGTGAAAAGAACTTAACGGCTTCATTATAGAGGCTGTCATCCTTGCCTTTGGGAAAGGCCCAAGCCAGTTGTTCCGGCTCTGATAAATCAAATGCTACCCTGAGCTCAGGATAGAAGCGTTGATTCAGAATGAAGGCATTGGAGTCAGCGATTGTATAGGCGATTGACCTGTCCCAAACTCGTGACAATAGTTCTGAGGCACCAGCTTGATAATTGACTTTCCAGTTGAAAGTCTGGTTGTTTCTGGAAAGATATTTCAGCCGAGCGGCGTGGCTGCTACCCGCAACAACTTCGATGATTCCGGCAGGCAGGTCTTCCATGCTGCGGGGGAGGGGATGACCGCTACGGTAGATCAACTGTTGTGTGATATCCTGATACGATGGGCCGAAACGGACCTGTTTTTTCCGGTTTTCGGTAATAGTCAGCCCTGCAGCCGCAAAATGAACGTTGCGTTGGGCGACATTGGGTATTATGGCGTTGAAATTTTCAGGCGTGACAATCTTCAGGCGTACGTCCAGATAGCTGGCAAATAATTGTGTCAGGTCATACTCAAAGCCACTTGGGCCATTGGTGCCAGCATAATAGGTGGTCGGGCTGTTCCTGGTTAGAACGATAAGCTCATTTTGATTTTTGATTTGGTCGAGTACACTGGGGAGCTCGGCATGATGGGTAATCAGCGGTACTGAAGACAGACCGAGCAGAATAACGCTAATACCAAATATAGGCTTAAAATATATGTGTTGTTTCATATTGATGTAAGCACTTTTTAAACTATTTTATGGCACAGCAGACGGTTATAAATAATGACCGTGTCATGTGCCCGCGTATTCCATTGCTTTTGTCACGGAGAGGTACCGAAGTGGTCATACCGGCACCGACTCGAAATCGGTTGGGGGCCTGACCGTCCCACGCGGGTTCGAATCCCGCCCTCTCCGCCACCTATTTATAGATATAGGTGAAGCTTTCGTTATACTTCTAAAGTGTGATATAGATCACTAATTTTAAATGATTTATGTTGAAATTGCGAGTGTAATATAGGGCTATTTGGTATTTCCGATGTAAATCGTAAGGTATTGAAGTTATTGTCAAATAATGTTCAATATGTATTGAATCAGGATCGGCTATCGTATATAAACCAAGTATCAGGCAAAGATCACATGAAATCTTTGTAGAAGTGGTAAAATTAAGATATTCAGATAGCAAACAAAATTGTATGGGGTTTTGCACGGGGATGCCCCATCTGGACAACATTTAGAATGTTGGGTGACAGAATGGACTCAAGCAGGACACGCAGGCTCTCGCACTTCATATCAGTGATGATCATGTCATTATTGCTACTGGGGTGGATGGGAGGCGCATTAGCCTCTGCGATGCATAGCAGCGGAATGCTACCGCTTGCCCAAACGACCAACGCTACAATCGGTCAGCATACTCGTGATATAGCGTATGGAAGCACAATAAATGCTCCCTCTTATCGTTTTCAGACCTGCAATAATGAAACCTGCGCATTGCTTGGGTGTTGTGTATTAGCTAAGAGTAATGATCCCGACACTCAGGCGAGTCTAATATCTTCTAAGCCTCTTTCTGTATTCGCTACCGCGACAGAATTCATAGCACTTTCCGAGATAAAACCTCCAATTTACCTTCTCTGACAAAAGCTTGCGCTATTCATGATAGATGCGACGGTGTTTCGTCGATAAAAATCTATCCGAAATAGAGTAGGTGAACTGCGCTCAGAACATTTTTTAATACCAATTTGGTTTTCCTGTCCGACAGGATGGCATGGAAATGTGAGGGTAAAGTCAGTTATCTATATTTGGGACGACGGCGCTTAATATGTCCCCATTGAGTCCGTTGAAGCGATCTACAGATAATTGGCAGAGGGTAAATTCCATGGTTATGTTGCCGGGCAGGTTCTTTTCTTATCTGCTGAATCGAGTTGTTCCTACAAAGCGGTGGCTAGACAATTTATTTGAAATGTTTGGAGAGAGTATATGGAGTATCGAAAAATTACCGCGGTGATACGACGTGAAGCCGTTGGTAAGATTATTAAAAATCTCAAGGAAGTTGGCGTGCGTGGTATGACAGTGACCAATGTGGAAGGGTTCGGGGAGCACGCCGCACTTTATCCCGAGAATCGCCTGGCACCAAGCGCTAAAATCGAGATTTTTGCCTACAAAAGTATGGTCAAGGAAATCTCTGATGTTATCATGGCCATTGCCTATACTGGGTCTTCCGGCGACGGCATTATAGCGGTCAGCCCAGTTGAGGACCTCAATCGAATTCAGGCGCGCGTTCCACCGACTCATAACTGAATCAACCGTGGCGCAGCTCGTATCATATCGCTTATATCACAAGAATAGCTTGACCTGTGTCTAACTCACAGCTAGTAGGCTCATAACGACTCAGGTATTTACAGCAGGCATGGATTTGCCGGAGGAGGAAAATATGGATGGTTTGCTGACTTTTTTGCTATTTGCCGGCTTATTCTATTTCATGATGCGCTTTGGATGCGGTGCCCACATGGTGCATGGCGGTCATGGTTCTCACTCAGAGCATAAAAGCGATAAACCTTCTCATATTGATCCGGTCTGCGGAGAGGCAGTTTCGGTCGAGAAAGGGTATGGCAAAATGTTTGAAGGCACACTTTATCGATTCTGCTCCAGGGCCTGTCTGGATAAATTCGATGCCAATCCGCAGCAATATCTGAAAGACAGTCAAGGAGAGTCCCAATGAAACAGAGCCTGTCACTCATTGGCGTAGGACATGCTACCAGTCTGATGCTCGCGATCAGCTTTGTGCTCTGCGTCAGCTTCGATTTAATTTTCCCCGACCAGGCAATGTACGAAACCTGGCGTCAACTGCTGCCGGGGTTTGAGTGGTTGAGCTGGAAGAGTTTTTTCCTGGGTCTTATTGAAAGCTACGGCTACGGTTGGTACTTCGCATTGATCTGGGTGCCGATCTATAACGTGACCTCTAGGCGTGTAAGGTCGGGCTGAATTGCCTTTGTTTTGTGTCTATGGGGGGAGCACCCCATCCTGAAAATTTCAAGTGCTAAGGGCCCAGGAGATTGTCAATGATGACTGCGCACAATAATTTACTCAATGACCGGCAGTTATTGTTACTCGCGATCGCTATCGAACGCTATTGTGCTCAGCTGTACCAGGAATGCGCCTATAGGTTTCGTCCTAGCGATAGTGGTATCAGCACAATTCTTGAGGAATTGGCAAAGGAAGAGAGACAACATGAACAGCATTTGATAGCCCTGTATAAGGAAGTGATAGGGGAAGAGGTTGCACAGGACTTAATGCCGCCGCTTGAATTGCAGGCTTACCTGCAGGGCTTGCATCAAATAAGCGATCATTTTTTTGTGGTAAATCTATCCATGGGAAAAAGCATACTTGAAATGGCGCTGGAGGTTGAGCGCTACACACACAGATTTTATCTTGAATTCCACGAAATGACTGATGATCCCCATATCTCGGCTATGGTGCATAAACTGGTAGCATTTGAGGAAGATCATGTGCGAATTATTATTGAGCGCCTGGAAAGTTTATAAGCTTGAGCCGCTGAGACAGTCTTGTGATATAAATGCATAATAGCTAGCGAGGCTGGGGTCCAGTAACACTGAGGATAAATATTGCAGACGAAATCACGAAATTGTATTTGCCAGGATACCCAGCGACACTTTCTGAGGCGGGCGTTTGATAGCCTGGAGTTGGAAGATGCACAACGGGAGCTATTGATTTCATCGTTCCGGGAGACCCGGTTCAGCATTCATATCATGCTACGCCGTAACGGCGGGGATATACTGCGTACTTTTCAGGGATACCGCGTGCAGCATAATCATGCCCGTGGGCCCTTCAAAGGCGGGCTGCGTTATCATCCGGAGATCAACCAGGGTGAAATAAGGGCACTGGCGCAATTGATGACCTGGAAAACTGCGCTGATCGATATCCCGTTCGGCGGCGCCAAGGGTGGCATCGCCATCGACCCAGCCGAGCTGGATAGCTGGGAACTGGAGGTACTCACCAAGCGCTTTGCCCAGAAGATGGAGCCGTTGCTTGGCGTCCATCAGGATATACCGGCGCCAGATATGGGCACAAATGCCCAGGTGATGGCCTGGATTCTGGAAGAGTACAGCAAGACCCATGGCTATACGCCGGGAATTGTGACCGGTAAGCCTGTTGAGCTGAGTGGTTCCCAAGGCCGCGAGGAAGCGACCGGATATGGTGTTGCCTGCATCACCCGCAAGGTGGTCAGCGGGATGCCACTGCCCATCAAGGATGTCCGTGTCGTCATACAGGGGTTTGGTAATGTGGGTTCGCATACTGCCCGGGGTCTGTCGAAAATGGGCGCCAGGATTATTGCGCTCTCTGATTTGAAAGGGGCAGTGTATTCTGAAGCGGGCATCGATGTAGAGGCTGCGGTGTCGCATGTGGCGCAAACAGGGTGGTTGCAGGGACTGGATGCGACGGAGCAGCTCAGTAATGATGAGCTGCTTGAACTGCCCTGCGATATCTTGATTCCGGCGGCACTGGAAGCAGTGATCAATTGCGACAATGCCGGGTCAATTAAGGCCAAGGTGATCGTTGAGGCCGCTAATATGCCGACTACGCATCAAGCCGATACGCAATTGCGGGAGCGCGGCGTCATGATTGTGCCGGACATCCTGGCCAATGCCGGCGGTGTGTTAACCTCATATTATGAGTGGGTACAGAATCTTCAGGAATTTCCCTGGGAGTATGAATCGGTGATGCGCCGCTTGGAACAACGTATGCTGCGTGTTTATGGGGAGGTGAGTCATTACGCTGATGAAAATCAAATTGATATGCGTACAGCGGCCTATGAGATAGCCATCGGACGGGTCAGCCGCGCTATTCAGTTACGGGGATTTTAGGGAAGACATAATGGATTGGTTAGCCGATAATTGGTTTCTGGTATTATTGGTCGCAGCGTTTATCGGGGTGCATTTTTTCATGCATGGTGGTCACGGTTCATCGAGTGGCGGTGATACTGACAAGAAAGGGAAGCATCGTCATTAACTTATAGGCTGCCCAATTCTAATATAGGATGAGTTTATGATCGTTGATCAGGACAATAGCCAGTCCTCTGCCACTATACAGATTGCCGGCGCCGGTCCGGCAGGTCTGGCCGCTGCGATCGTGCTGGCCAAGGCGGGGCGACAGGTGGTGGTGCACGAAGCCCAGCATCAGGTAGGCAACCGTTTCGGGCGGGATTTCCAGGGCCTGGAGAACTGGAGCACAGCTGAAGATGTTTTGAGTATATTCAAAAAGCTGGGGCTGGAGACTGACTTCACCGCGCAACCTTGCTGTAACGGGACGGTTTTTGATCCGTGGGGTACGGCACATACCATCCATAGTGAACTTCCAATTTTCTATATGATCGAGCGCGGCCCCGGCCCCGGCTCGTTGGATAGCGCGCTACTCAAGCAGGCCTGCTCACTGGGTGTCGAGGTACGTTTTGACAGCCGTCTGAAGTATTTAGACAGCGAGGGGATTCTTGCTGTCGGGCCTCGGGCCGCCGATGCCATTGCAGTGGGATATCATTTTGACACCGATATGGAAGATGGTTTCTGGGCGATCTGCGATAACCGCCTGGCGCCCAAAGGATATGCCTACCTGCTGGTGATGGGCGGTCGCGGCACCATGAAAAGCTGTATGTTTTCTGACTTCAAACATGAAAAGGCTTTTGTCGAACGCAGTCTGGAAACGTTTCAACGCCTCGCCGGGCTGGAAATGAAAAACCCTGTGCCTCATGGCGGTGCAGGAAACTTTCGGGTGCCGATCAGCGCCTACAGCGGCCGCCATCCCCAGGTCGGGGAGCAGGCTGGATTTCAGGATACCCTGTGGGGCTTTGGCATACGGTTAGCGATTTCCTCGGGTATGCTGGCAGGACAAAGTCTGTTGACGGGTGAAAATTATGATGACCTGTGGCGCCGGGAACTGTTGCCGCAGATGGAGACCTCGGTAGTCAATCGCGCCCTCTACTCACTGGTCGGTAATCGAGGTTACCGCTGGTTTCTGAAGCAAATGACGTCAAGTCAGAATATACGCCGTTCGCTGCGCCGCCAATACCAATCATCCTGGCCCAAGCGTCTGCTCAAGCCATGGGCCAATACCCGTTATCAGAGTCAACGTCAGGATGTCAGCTGTAACCATGTAGATTGTCACTGTGTCTGGTGTCGGGGCTGTTCTACCGCCTAGTTACGACAGCTCTAATTTGACCTGACCTAGCATCCAGGACTTCCCCCTCAAAGCATAGCTTTTACTGTTGCCGTGTATATGGCGATGGTATGCTTGCCGTGTGAGTTTGGTAATAGCCGGGCTTGCTGATTGGTAAGGATAGAATGCAGATATTGAATATAAAACTATGAATAAACAGAGAGCCATAGAGAAGTCGATAGCAACAACATGTCCTTATTGCGGGGTGGGATGTGGCGTGTTGATCACACCGGATGCCGAGGGCGGTGTGACCGTCGCAGGTGACCCGGATCACCCGGCAAATTTCGGCAGACTATGTTCAAAAGGGACCGCGCTAGGTCAGACCATTGATCTTGAAGGACGCCTGCTTTATCCGGAAATCAATGGTGTGCGTTGTGACTGGGATCAGGCGTTGGACAAAGTAGCCTCAGGATTTCAGAGCATCATTGATGAATATGGGCCGGATGCTGTGGCTTTCTATGTATCAGGCCAATTATTAACCGAAGATTACTATGTCGCCAATAAGCTGATGAAAGGATATATCGGTTCGGCGAATATTGATACCAATTCACGTTTATGCATGTCTTCCTCACTAGTAGGATACAAACGTGCCTTTGGCTCTGATACCGTGCCCTGTTGTTATGAAGATCTGGAGCGGGCAAAACTGATTGTATTGGCCGGTACCAATACTGCGTGGTGTCACCCGGTGATGTACCAGCGCATCGCCCAGGCAAAAGAAGACAACCCGGATTTAGCCATTGTCGTCATCGATCCACGCCGTACACCGACTTGTGACATTGCAGATCTGCATCTGCCCTTAAGGCCTGGAACCGATACGATCTTGTTTAATGGATTACTGTGTTATCTCGAGCAGAAGGGAGAGAAAAACACCTTATTTATCGAGCACTGTACAGAAGGCAGTGACCAGGCGCTTGCTGCCGCGTTGGCTAGCACACCCTCGACTGAATCGGTGGCGGCAGCCTGTGGTTTGGATGAAGCTGATGTTGCCGAATTTTACCGGCTTTTTGCCCGTACCGAGCGTGTTGTCACGGTCTATTCTCAAGGCATCAATCAATCCTCCAGTGGTACTGACAAAGTCAATGCCATTATCAATTGTCACCTATACACCGGCCGTATCGGACGGCCAGGCATGGGTCCTTTCTCGATTACCGGACAACCTAATGCCATGGGCGGTCGCGAGGTGGGTGGTCTGGCTAACCAGTTGGCTGCCCATATGGAAATAGCGGTGCCGGAACATCGTGATTGTGTGCAGCGCTTCTGGACATCACCCACTATTCCAGAAAATGAAGGCCTTAAGGCAGTAGATTTGTTTAATGCTATTGAGAAAGGGCAGGTAAAAGGATTGTGGGTAATGGGTACCAATCCTGCTGTCAGTCTTCCCGATGCCGGCCGTGTCCGTGCTGCCCTGGATCTATGTGAAATGGTAGTGGTCTCTGATTGTATCGCTAAAACGGATACCACTATCTATGCCAATGTATTGTTGCCCGCAGTAGGATGGGGTGAGAAAAGTGGTACGGTGACTAATTCGGAACGCTGTATCTCTCGCCAACGCAGTTTTTTACCGAAGGCCGATGAGTCCAGGGAAGATTGGTGGATCATCTGTGAAGTGGCAAAACGCATGGGATTTGAAGATGGGTTTAGTTACCATTCGGCCGCCGATATTTTTCGTGAACATGCTGCCCTGTCTGGATTCGAGAACGAGGGCAGGCGCGACTTCGATATCTCTAGTCTAAGTCAAATTAGTAACGAAGATTATGAAAACCTTCAGCCTGTCCAGTGGCCCATCGCTGCAGATGGTCGGGGTACAGCACGGATGTTCGAAAATGGCCGATTTTTTACCGCCAATGCTAAAGCCCGTTTTATAACAATAGAACCCCGTCTCCCAGAAAATAAACCCGATGAAAATTTCCCTCTAATACTCAATACCGGTCGTGTACGCGATCAATGGCATACCATGACGCGCACCGGGAAGGCGGCACAATTATCCGAACACAGTCCTGAGCCCTATGCAGAAATACATCCCGGCGATGCGCAACGTTATTCCGTAAAAAATGGCGAACTGCTGCGAATATACAGCCGCTGGGGTGAGACAATCGTACGGTCAGTTGTCAGTGAAGAACAACAGCGTGGCAGTGTCTTTGTGCCAATGCACTGGAATGATCAATTCGCCAGTCACGGATGTATAGATGTGCTCGTTAATCCTGTAACAGATCCTTATTCTGGCCAACCGGAATTTAAACATACACCCGTACGCATCGAAAGTTATGAGCCTGCATGGCATGGTTTTATCCTGTCACGCCGTCGCCTGGTGATTTCTGATGCCAGTTATTGGGCCGTTGCAAAAGGGAGAGGTTTCTATCGTTATGAAATCGCGGGTGAACAGGCGCTGGATGACTGGATGGCATGGGCGCGAGGCTTATTGTGTACTTCAGCAGAAGATGTGAATTGGGTGGAGTACCTGGACAAAGCAGGACACCAGTACCGGGGGGTGCGTCTGGTTGCCGATGGTGTGGAAAGTTGTATTTTCATCGCACCTGACCACCAGTTACCCTCACGCAGCTGGTTGGCCGGTCTCTTTGCCAAGGACAAGCTGGATGATCAGGAGCGCAGAGGCTTGCTGCTGGGCAAGGCACCGCCGGGACAGGAAGATATCGGCCACATCGTCTGCGCCTGTTTTTCAGTAGGCATCAATACGATTACCCGATCGATACGCGATGACAAGCTCACAACAGTCGAGGCGCTAGGCGAGGCGCTTAAGGCAGGGACCAACTGTGGCTCCTGTGTGCCGGAACTGAAATCACTTATCGCTGCCCAGGCGTGACGGTATGACTAAGATATGAACTGGTTCGCCAAGTAGCCAATCAACGCAGTGGAGGTATGGTGTGAAGGATACTACGCAAGAGCATGACCCGCAGGCGCCGGATCCTGCATCTTCGCATAAACGATGTGAACCTCTGCCCTGGGAGGTCCCCAAGCCCCTTGAAGATGATCCCCATGCACTGGCGCGAGTTGAGGAAATCATGCAAAGCACAGGCTATCGCCAGGCCGATCACGATGTGGATTTTCTCAACAGCGAAGAGACTCGCGGCGTACGCTTGCAAATTGATTACCTCAAGGCGGAGACGCTGCTGAAACGCCACGGAGTGGAGCATACGATTGCAGTATTCGGCGGCACACGGATCACGGAGCCGCTGGCGGCACAGCGCCAGGTTGATACCCTGCGTAGTCATCTGAGGGATAGTCCCAATGACAAGGATCTTCAGCAGCGCCTGGCGGTTGCCAAGCGGATACTGGAAAAAAGCCGTTATTATGAGGTGGCGCGGGAGTTTGGCCGCCTGGTCGGCGAGTTCGGAAAAGGTCCCCATGATACTCGCGTCACGCTGATTACCGGCGGGGGGCCCGGCATGATGGAAGCTGCCAATCGTGGGGCATTCGATGTCGGTGCTAAATCCATTGGTCTCAATATTACCTTGCCCCGTGAACAATATCCCAACCCCTATATCACCCCTGACCTCTGTTTCCGTTTCCACTATTTTGCAATACGCAAGCTGCATTTTCTGAAACGGGCCAAGGCCCTGGTAGCCTTTCCCGGAGGCTATGGCACGCTTGATGAATTATTTGAAACGCTTACCCTGATTCAGACGCGCACCATGCCGCCTTTGCCGGTGGTTTTGGTGGGGCAACAATTTTGGCAGCAGGCTATGGATGTCGATTTTCTCGTAGCCGAAGGTGTTATCGACCCTGAGGACAAGGCCTTGTTCTGGTATGCCGAAACGGCAGAGGAAATATGGGCAAGCATTCAGGACTGGCATTGTGCCTGCGGGACGCCATTGTTAAATAGCGCAAGTAAAGCCGGGGAGTAATAATCATGAAAATAGCCTTCCATGGCGCTGATCAGGGTGTCACCGGTTCCTGCCACCTGGTGACCTGTGGTGACAAACGGATACTGATTGATTGTGGTCTCTACCAGGGAGGCCGCGAACTGGCTGAAGAAAATCATCAGCCATTCGGTTTCGACCCTGCAACGATTAATTATCTGTTACTAACTCATGCCCACCTGGATCACTGTGGGCGAATCCCGCTGTTGGTGAAGCGAGGATTCCAGGGTGAGATTGTCACCACCGCTGCCAGCCGTGACCTGGCCAAGCTGGTCATGCTGGACTCTGCCCACTTGCAGGAAGAGGAGGTCGAGTGGCGTAAACGCAAGGCGGCACGTCGCTCAAAAGGAAAAGACAGGTCAGAAGTTATTGAGCCGCTTTATACGATGCTGGACGCGCTAAGCAGCCTGGATTTCTTTGGGCGAACAGCCACGTATAACAAACCTGTCAAGCTGTGTGAGGGTATTCAAGCGACTTTTCTGGAAGCCGGTCATATCCTGGGTTCGGCCAGCATCCTCCTCGAACTGGAAAACAAGGGCCAACACAAGCGCTTGTTATTCTCCGGTGACCTGGGATATAGCGGCCGTGTCATCCTGCGTGACCCGGCTACACCACCATCGGTGGATGTGGTGGTAATGGAAACCACCTATGGCGACCGCCGCCACAAGACGCTGCAGCCTTCTATTGAAGAACTGTATGATGCCATTACCGATACTTTCAGACGCGGCGGTAATGTCATCATCCCCAGCTTCGCACTGGAGCGTACCCAGGAAATTCTATATTACTTGAATGAAGGCATAGAGAGCGGCATTCTGCCTGGCAGTATTCAAGTCTTTCTCGATTCACCCATGGCGATTTCCGCAACTGAGATTTTTCGCCGCCACATGGAATGCTTCAATCCTGATGCTTGTGACCTGTTCTGCCAGGGACGTGATCCGCTTAATTTCCGTGGCCTGCATTTTACACGTGAAACTGCACAGTCCATGGCCCTCAACCAGATCAGCGGCGGCGCTGTCATTATTGCCGGTTCTGGCATGTGCACCGGTGGACGGGTGCGTCATCATCTTAAACGCAATCTATGGCGGCAAAACAGTAGTGTGATTTTCGTGGGCTATGCTGCCCGCGGTACCCTGGCGCGGCGCATTGTCGACTGGGCAAAACACGTGACAATCTTTGGTGAAGATATCCTCGTTCGGGCCAGCATCTACACCATCGGTGGTTTTTCGGCTCATGCGGATTGTGAAGAGCTGTATCGTTGGCACCAGCAAACGGGAAATCCCGAGCAGACCTTTCTGGTGCACGGCGAAGAGCAGGCCATGCAGGTTTTTGCGCCGCGCTTGAAAGATACCAATGTGATTATGCCGGAGCTGCACCAGGTTTTTGATCTGTAAGGCTATGGTGGGTAGTCTTTATCAGGCGACAGCTCAGTTATTGACGTCAGCGTCATAGAAAACACTTTGGTTGCGTCCTGCCAATTTGGCAGCGTAGACTGCCCGGTCAGCCGCACGGGCAAGGTCAGCGGGAGAGCTAAAGTTTTTCCCCTCGCCATGGATGGCGATACCCAGAGATGCTGTGACCTGAATATTATCGTGGTCTTCCGATTTGTGTCGTGCTTCTTGAAAGGCCAGGAGGATACGGTTACAGAACAGACGAGCACCATCAGTACCTGTACCCGGCAACAGGATAACAAACTCCTCGCCACCGTAGCGGGTGACGATATCACTGGAACGTGCATTGTCCATCAGGATTTTCGCCGCACCCCTTAATACGTCATCGCCTACCTGATGGCCATAGCTGTCATTGATGTTCTTGAAATGGTCGAGATCAATAAAGGCAAGCGCTAAAGGCCAGGCGTGTTTTCTGGCGCTTATGAATTCCTGTTCGAGGATGTAGTCGAGATAAGCGCGGTTATAGAGACCGGTGAGATTATCACGTCGGTTCTCCTCTTCCAGTTCCCGGGTGCGTGTTTCCAGGGACTGCGTGGTCAG
>QIGV01000111.1 GCA_003230085.1 Gammaproteobacteria bacterium | reverse complement strand
CCCCAGTCAGGCGTCGATAGTAGGCATGCAGTAAATCACCGCGCTCACTCATCGGGATAATTCGTATATAGTCCTGCCAGTAATCCGGAAAAATACGGCTGGCGCCTCCTTCCTGATAGAACCAATCAATCTCAGTGGGACGGCACAAAAAGATGCCCCTCAGTATCAAACCTAGTACGCGCTCCGGATAGGTCTCCGCATATACCAAACCAAGTGTCGAACCCCAGGACCCACCAAACACTACCCAGCGCTCTATGGCAAGATGTTCACGAATGCGCTCCAGGTCATCCACAAGCGCCTGCGTATTATTCCCCTGTAATTCAGCATGGGGAATAGATTGTCCACAACCACGTTGATCAAAAATTATAATACGGTAAATATCAGGGTCGAAAAATCGTCGCTGATAAGGCTCTGATCCGGCACCGGGACCGCCATGCACAACGACCACCGGTATGCCGGACACATTGCCGTATTCCTCAATATGCAGAATATGCGGCGGCTCAACCTTGAGGCTGTGGTTTACATAAGGTTTAATTTCTGGATACAAATCCGGCATTATTCAATGATCCATCAAAATATATATTGATTCATAATAGGCTAACCCCCAAGGCTGTCCCGATGGCATAAGTCACTATACCCGCACTGCCCCCGATCAACATCATTCGCACACCACTTTTGGCTGCGCTCCGGCCGGTAAAAAGGCTTAGTAAGGCACCTACACCATATAAACTAATAAGTGTAACCAGCGCTGTATAAACCACTGGGTAAGCCGCGCTACCATAGAGAAAGGGCAGCAATGGAATCACCGCACCTAGTGAAAATGAAAAGAATGAAAAACTGGCCGCACTCACAGGCGAGCCTAGATCATCAGGATTCAGGCCCAGTTCCTCACGTGCCAGAGTATCCAGGGCATGTTCCGGGTCTTTGAGTAAATCTGTTGCAACACGCCGAGCGCGCCCCATTTCGACCCCTCGTGCGTTATATATCAATGCCAGCTCTTCTGCCTCTTCCTCAGGATATTGTTCCAGTTCTTCACGTTCCAGGCGAATTTGATATTCGTACAATTCCCGCTGTGAGCGCACCGAGACATACTCACCAGCTGCCATGGAAGCAGCGCCTGCCACCATCCCGGCAATGCCAGTCATCAGTATCATCTTGGGATTATGAGTAGCACCCGCTACTCCCATCACGAGACTGGCATTAGAGACAAGTCCATCACTAATCCCAAATACTGCAGCACGTAGATTCCCTCCTCCTCCAAACCCGGCGTGCCGATGACCGACCTCTTCCACTGAAGTTGGCATGGCATGCCCCTCACCGAGCATACCCGCGCTGTAAACAGATAGACCGCGCACCTTCATCGCGGCAAGAACGGGGCGGATAGCCCGCGGCCCCAATACCTTGATTAGCCAGGATACAATACGGGTGCGTATGGTCAGCTTATTTTCACCAGGAACCGTACCACCCTCTACCCTTATTTTTTTCTCCCAGATACACGCCTGTTCTTCAGCTGCCCGAGCCAGGGCAATAAACATCTTGGACTTTTCCTCATCATGTTCCTTGGCGGCAACTAATCGGTAAAGAACAGCAGATTGCTTCTCTTCATTCCAGTTTTCCTGATATGACATGTGCTCTAATTAACTGTTGCATGTATCGTTAGAAATCGATATCGCCGTAGGCAAAGGATGGGGGATAAACCTCAATCCAGGTCTTTTTTATTCATGATCTCTTCCATGATTCTGAGACCACTGAAGGCATCCTTGGCATAGTGTACACTTTCTTCGTTGTCATAGGCTTGATTGCAATCCTTTTCCACATAGCGTCGCGTCAGTGCTGCGCCACCCAGCAGCACCGGGATTGATAGTCCTTCACGCTTCATTTCCTCAAGATTTTCTCTCATAATGACAGTCGACTTAACCAACAGACCGGACATGCCAATTGCATCGGCGGCATTTGCCCGTGCTGCCTCCATAATGTTACCAATAGGTTGCTTGATGCCCAAGTTGATAACCTTGTAGCCATTATTGGTTAAAATAATATCGACCAGATTCTTGCCAATATCGTGGACGTCACCTTTAACCGTTGCCAGTACAAGCGTCCCCTTTTCCTGTCCTTCCTTTTTTTCCATATAAGGCTCGAGAATAGACACTGCAGACTTCATGGTTGCTGCTGACTGCAAAACAAATGGAAGTTGCATCTCACCAGAACCGAACAATTCACCCACCACCTTCATGCCATCAAGCAATAACGTGTTGATAATCTCAAGAGGAGGATATTTTTCCATTGCCTTGTTAAGGTCCTCCTCAATACCCTGCTTGTCCCCATCAATAATACGTAACTTTAATACTTCCTCAATAGTGGATGGCCGGACTTTTTTGACCACCTTGTCCTTCACGTCCTTGAATAGATCAACAAAGTACAACAAGGGATCACGCCCCTCACGCGAGTGATTAAAGATCAAATCCTCTGCGGCCTGGCGCTGGCCTTCACTGATTTTGTGAAGCGGCATAATTTTAGAGACATGAATAATTGCTGCGGTCATGCCGCGTTGCTGGGCATGGTGCAAAAATACTGAATTCAGTACATGGCGCGCTGCGGGTTTAAGACCGAAGGATATATTGGACAGACCTAATATAATTTGGCACTCGGGAAGCTCGGCTGCAATTCTCTCGATCGCATCAAGGGTGTTCTTGCCGTGATCCCTGTCTTCTTCTACCCCGGTGCAAATCGTGAACGTCAACGGATCGTACATAAGATCGGCTGGTGGCAGGCCATGCTTGTTAACAGCAAATTCGTAGAGGCGGTGGGCAATTTTCAGCTTATCATCCACTTCTTTGGCCATGCCCTCCTCATCAATGGTCAACGCCACGACAGCCGTGCCATATTTTTTTGCATAACCAAGAATTTGCGCAGCCTTTTCTTCCCCATCCTCAAAGTTAATGGAATTGATAATGCTTTTTCCGCCCAGTAATTTTAGAGCGACTTCAATGACCTCCACCTCTGTAGAATCGATCACAAGCGGGACTGTAATCTGACCGCGATAACGGGACATAATCTCGACCATGTCCACAGACTCGGGGCGTCCTACATAAGCGACACAAACATCGAGTGCATGAGACCCCTCTTTTACCTGATCGCGCCCGATATTGGCCAGGGCATCCCAGTCTTCCTGGCCCAATAAGTCCCTGAATTTTCTGGAGCCATTGGCATTGGAACGTTCGCCAACAGCAAAGATGCTATTCTCCTGGCGTAGCTCGACCGAGGAATACAAGGAACTTACTGCAGGCGCCAACTTTACGCTACGTTGAACAGGCGCCTTGCATGGACGTTCATCAAGCATTTTACGTAGTAGCGCAATATGCTCAGGCGTGGTCCCACAACAGCCGCCAATAAGATTGACCCCGTCTTCCTCGATAAAACGCTGTTGCCATTCAGCCAATTCCTCAGCGCCCAGAGGATATTCTGTTTGGCCATCGACCAGCATGGGTAAGCCCGCATTCGGCATGACTGATATCAATCCCGGCCAGTTTTCACCCAGATATTGCACATGTTCTGCCATCTCTGTCGGCCCGGTAGCGCAATTGAGACCGATTGAATCGACATCCAGGGCCGCCAGCGATGTTACCGCGCAAGCTATGTCAGACCCTACCAACATACTGCCGGTAGTCTCGATAGTGACCTGGGAAAAAATCGGGACATCGCGATTCTTTTCCTGTCTGGCAATCTTACAGCCATTGATAGCGGCCTTAAGCGTCAACAGGTCCTGGTTAGTTTCAAGCAAAAATGCGTCAACACCACCATCCAGAAGGCCACGGGCCTGCTCGGCGTAGGCATCCTCCAGCGTTTCGTAATCAATGTGTCCCAGACTGCACAGTTTTGTACCCGGCCCCATGGACCCCAGGACATAGCGTGGCCATTGCTGCGTAGAAAATTCATCTGCAATCTCGCAGGCCAATTTAGCTGCCTTTAAATTCAGCTCATAAGCCTGATCTGTCAGATCAAATTCAGCCAGCACTATTTTATTGGCGCCAAAAGTATTGGTCTCGACACAGTCTGCACCCGACTCGAAATAGGTACGATGCATACCTTGTACAAAATCAGGGCGGCTGGTACACAAAATTTCGGAGCAATTCTCCAGGCCAAGAAAATCTTTCTCAACGTCCCAATCTATCGCCTGAATTAATGTGCCGGTCCCGCCGTCACACAGCAAAACATGCTTTTTCAATCGATCAATAAACTTCTCTTTCATGTTACATATATACCCTATATTGATATCTGGAAATCACCCATCCCTCCCTGACAAAGGATCCCAGCTTATTTTTTCTGTGCGACCAGTAAAGCCTCATCACGAAATCCTTTGGTAACATCGCCGACATGACCTTCTTCACGATAAACAAGAATTTTCAGACTTGAATACATCTCCAGCAATTCATTCTCAGCAAGTCTGAAGGCCTCGTTTTTAGGGCCACTGTTACTAACCTGTATGCGGGTAAATGTCTGATACAGCAGCAACCCATCAGCTCTTAATGCAGCTATAATATGAGTCGCCAGGTCACGTTCCAGAAAATGACTCACTACAATCACATCATAACTTTCCGGTGCAGGTGGTCGCAGCATGACATCACGCGCCTCACCCTTTAGAGGAAGCCCTTTTTCAATGGCTATCGCTTGTAGCTGCTCGATGGCAACAGGTGAAATATCCCAGGCATCCGTCTGCAAACCACTATCCGCAAGAACCAGGGCATTAGCGCCTAGCCCACATGCAATTTCAAGCGCATTTCCACTCTTGGGTAGCAGGTGAGTATTTTCACACAGCACCTTATCACCTTTCCCAGGCTGGCTATTTTCCCGGCCCTGATAAATATTATCCCATTTTTCTCTGACATCAATCATTTATAACCATCCTAAATCATTTTAATCCGAATATTTTCTAGAATTTTAGATATCGGGACAAACTGGAAGGGCATGTTTGGCGATCGCCCGTTGGTTGGAGCCATTACTCAAGGGAAACTGTCCTGGCGGCAAAGCCAGATTGTCCCAAGTAACTAAATAGGACAGCACATCATGGCAATCGCCATACTTTAAGCAAGGCAATAAATTGTTGATAAACACAACCCCTCATTTTCTGTACTTGCCTTGCCAGATTCCAGTCTTGGCTATTTACGCCAGAAGGTAGGCGTAAATAGCACCAGTAAAGTAAATATTTCCAGGCGCCCTAAAAGCATAGCCAAACACAGCACAGCTTTTGCCACCGGGTTAATACCTGCATAATTTGCGCCTACTTCACCCAGCCCCGGCCCCAGATTATTGATACAAGCGGCAACAGCTGAGAATGACGTCACCAGATCCAGGCCTGTTGCCGCCAGAATGAGGGACATCGTTGAGAAGCAAATGACATACAGGGAAAAGAAACCCCATATTGAGTCCATTACTTCTGCAGACAAGGGTTTACCCCCTACTTTTACCAGAAATTGCCCATTGGGATGTATCAGGCGTTTTATTTCACGCAGACCCTGCTTCAATAATAATAATACCCGCATTACTTTGAGTCCACCACCTGTAGAACCAGCACAACCACCGATGAAACTGGTCAATAGTAGCAACACCGGAAGAAATGTTGGCCACATGTGGTACTCCGCCGTAGTAAAACCCGCCGTAGTGCCAATCGAAACAGCCTGGAATATCCCATGATGAAGGGCGCTGCCAACCCCTGAGAATGTGCCACTGTAATATAGGTAGCTCGTGGTAATCAGCGCAGTGACGCCTAAAAATGTGATGTAAGTTTTAAATTCAGGATCAGAAAAATAGGGCTTTAGACTGAGGTTTCGCCAGGCAACAAAATGCAGCGCAAAATTAATTCCCGCCAGTAACATAAAAACAACGGCTATCGACTCAATCACCGCATCATTAAAATAGCCAATACTGGCGTCATGCGTTGAAAAACCACCGATTGCTACGGTGGAAAAACTATGGCTTATGGCATCAAATAGTGACATCCCGGCAACCCAGTATGCCCCGGCGCAAAAAACCGTCAAACCCAGATAGATATACCAGAGCGCTTTAGCTGTTTCAGTAATTCGCGGTGTTAACTTGTTATCCTTGATAGGCCCTGGTGTTTCCGCGCGATATAACTGCATCCCTCCGATACCCAACATCGGCAATATTGCAACAGCTAGAACGATGATACCCATACCACCCAGCCATTGTAACTGTTGGCGGTAATAGAGCACTGAATAAGGTAAGTCATCGAGACCGACGATGACTGTGGCACCAGTGGTTGTCAGACCTGAAAGAGACTCAAAAACCGCATCAATTATTGTCAAACCAGGGTTATAAACAAAAGGGATAGCACCAAAAGCACCCAATACCACCCAAAACATTACAACAACGATAAACCCGTCCCGCAAGCGCAAATCAAGATTATGACTTCTGACAGGAATCCATAGGAATGCGCCGACAGATAGTGTCGCAGCAAAGGTGGCAAGAAAAATCTCTATTGTAGCCTCATCATATAACCAGGCCACCACCACAGGCGGAAGCATGGTAAGGCTGAAGATAGTTAACAAGACACCAATGATGCGCTGTATTGTGCGACGTTGCATTTAGAATTATTGTCCCGGCATTAGAGATTTGATTCTAAAATATTCTGGAAGACCCGCAGCGTTGAAGTGCTCAAAGAAACGTAATCCCAACCTGAAAGATTCGCTCTACTTCTGTTATTCGGTCTTTGTCTACCAGAAATAAAATGACGTGATCATCTGCCTGGATAGTCGTATCATGATGGGCGATGATAACGTCATCCTCACGGACAATAGCAGCGATTGTTGTGCCCGGCGGTAATTTTATATCCGCAACACAATGGCCAACGACCTTGGAAGATTTCTCGTCGCCATGCGCCACGGCTTCAATGGCCTCTGCCGCTCCCCGACGCAATGAGTGTACAACCACCACATCACCGCGACGAACATGGGCCAGCAAACCTCCTATGGTGGCCAGCTGGGGTGAAATGGCAATATCGATCGTACTGCTCTCCACCAGCTCAACATAAGCGCTCCTATTAATCAGAGTCATGACTTTTCGTGCACCCAGGCGCTTGGCCAACATTGCGGAAAGAATATTTGATTCGTCATCATTGGTCAGCGAACAAAATACATCGGCATTCTCGATGTTTTCTTCCAATAACAGGTCTTCATCTGATGCATCCCCTAATAAGACCAATGTTTTATCCAGTTCTTCAGATAGCACCTGGACTCTTTCAAGGTTATTATCAATCAGCTTGACCTGATACTTGTCCTCCAGTACTGCCGCTAGCCCCTTACCGATATTGCCGCCTCCCATTAGCATGACTCGCCTGACTTTCTTATCCAGACGGCGTAATTCACTCATCACCAGGCGAATATTTTCTGTAGCAGCAATAAAAAAGACCTCGTCATCCACCTCAATCACCGTATCCCCTTCAGGGATAATGGCTGTGCCACGCCGGAAAATTGCGGCCACCCGCATCTCGATCCCGGGCATATGTTCCTTTATTTCCTGTAATTCATGTCCGACAAGCGGACCACCATAATATGCCCTGACAGCGACTAATCTGACTCTCCCACCTGCGAAATCCAGCACTTGTAACGCCCCTGGGTACTCAATCAAGCGCTGAATCTGATCAATCACTGCCTGTTCAGGACTGATCAACATATCAATAGGTAACGCCTCCTGAGCGAATAATTGCGGATTATCCAGGTAATCGCGTGCACGTACACGGGCTATTTTTGTTGGCGTATGGAAAAGTGTATAGGCTACCTGGCAGGCAACCATATTGGTCTCATCACTATTCGTGACAGCAATCACCATATCAGCATCTTCTGCGCCGGCGCGGCGCAGCACATCGGGATGAGAGGCATGCCCGACAACGGTGCGCAGGTCCAAACGATCTTGCAGATCATGAAGACGCTTGACCTGGGTATCTACTACCGTGATATCGTTGGCTTCTCGTGCGAGATTTTCAGCGACTGAAGAGCCAACCTGACCTGCACCAAGAATAATTATCTTCATCGGTTTTTCTTATAATAAAATTGCAACCATATACAATCGGCACTTAGTATGACATGCGCTGGGTAAAATGCACCATGCGGACATATGAGCATCATTCACTTGATACCAAGTTCACGTAATTTACGGTATAAATGAGTCCTTTCAATCCCGGCAATATGAGCAACTTTGCTGATATTGCCACCCATGAGCCCTAATTGATATTCAAAATAAGCCTTTTCGAACTGCTTCCTGGCTTCACGTAATGCCATATCAAAAGAAATAGGCACTTCTGTAGCAGCGTGTTTGCCACGCATCCCCAGGGCAATCTCCACATCTTCAAGAGATATCTCTTCATGGTGACCTAAAATCAATAACCGCTGTACCAGATTCTTTAATTCACGCACATTACCTGCCCAGGTATACTGACGCAGTCGATTTAGAGCCGCCACGGAAAACTTCCGATAAGGGAGCCCTTCCTGACTGGAAAATACATCGACATAATACTCAAGGAGTTCCAATATGTCTTCGCTGTGTTCGCGTAGAGGCGGAATCTCAATAGGTACTACATTCAACTGATAATACAGGTCCTCGCGAAATTTTCCGGCCTGCATCTCTTGCTCAAGATCACGATGTGTCGCAGCAACCACCCGCACATCGACCTCGATAGGTTCGACTCCTCCTACGCGTAGAAAAGTACGGGTTTCAAGAGCACTCAAAAATTTAGCCTGTGCAGCCGCATCCATATCAGCAACTTCACTCAAATACAAGGTACCGCCATTAGCCTGCTCAAGATAACCATAGTTGATGGTCTCGTCCGTTTCGCTGCCAAATAGTTCGTTGGCGGCTCGTTCATCTGAGATTGCGCCTACCCCAACCTCTATAAAAGGACCATCTGCCTGGGGACTACTAAAATGGAGATAGCGAGCAATAAGTTCCTTTCCACTACCCGGCTCACCCCTAATGAGCACCCAAGCCTTATGCTGCGCAATTCGCTGAACCTGTTCCTTCAGATTTTGCATTGATTTGCTTTTTCCAATCGGCACAATTAGTGGCCGTATATGTTTGCGTAAGCCGATATTTTCCCGCTGCAGCTTATCAGCCTCCAGCGCTCGTTTAACGACCAGCAGCAACTTCGACAAAGACAGGGGTTTCTCGATAAAATCATAGGCGCCAAGACGCGTTGCCTCAACCGCAGTCTCGACAGTGCCGTGACCTGAAATCATAATGACTGGCGCTATCAGTGTACTTCCGAGCGACCACTCCTTCAGCAGGGAAATGCCGTCCATATCGGGCAGCCATACATCTAGTAATACCAGATCTGGCCGTCTTACTCGCAAGGCATGACGGGCTTCCGCGGCATCTTCCGCAGTCTCGACTTCATAACCCTCATCCTCGAGAATTTCCTTGATTACTTTATGAATCTCTCGCTCATCATCAACAACTAGAATATAGGGTGCGCTCATGACGGCTGTCCTGTGTTATTACGCGGCGAAATATCAGTAGCAGCCTCTATATATTCATCACTCACTTCCAGAATATCATCGCTATCTTCACGCTCCTTCTTAACAGAAGGTAACGCATGCAAAGGCAAATGAATAATAATTTCAGCACCACCCTGACCAGGGTTTTCCACCCATATACTTCCACCGTGTTCTTCAATGATTTTTTTGACTACGGCCAAACCTAAACCACTGCCCTTGGGTTTTGTGGTCACATAAGGTTCAAAAAAATGTTCCAATATCGCTTCAGAAATACCAGGGCCGTTATCTTTGATGCATAACTCAATGACACTCTGACCAGGCAGTATTTGGGTACTAATAGATACAACACAGTCTATATCCTTGACTGCTGCCTCAAGTGAATTTTTAATCAGGTTATGCAACAGTTGCCTCATACGCCCCACATCAATTTTTAGCTTGGGCAGATCTGGAGCAAGCGCTGTCCTGAACAAACATTTTTCTTTATCTCCACGATAAAGATCCAGTACTTCGTTGATTAATTTATTAATATCAACAGCGCGCAGGTCAAGCTCAGGAGCGCGAGCATAGTCGGAGAAAGCCTGTACCATATCCCTCATGACTTCAACTTGCTGAACAATGGTATGCGTTGACCGATCAAGCACACTGGCATCCTCCTTACTCATTTTCGACAAATATTTGTGTCTGAGACGCTCCGCAGACAGCCTGATAGGGGTCAAAGGATTTTTTATTTCATGCGCTAAACGCCTGGCCACCTCACCCCATGCGGCATCGCGTTGCGCCTGAACGAGCGCAGTCACATCTTCCACAACAATCACATTTCCTATCTGACGCCCCTCTATACTTGGTAAAGCGGCTCCCCGGCATATTAACATCTGCCTTCCTGCGCCTTTGGATATATTGATTTCTTCACGCCAATTCTCCTTTCCCTCGAGACCAATCTGGATCGCCTCGACTATTTTTTTCGCAGTAGTGTTCCTTCCTTCTAGCTCATGAATGGGCATGCCTACAATTTCCTTGAGTTCTATGCCAAGAATATGACCTAGTGCCAAATTTGCTGTCCGTATTACTTGATTCCTGTCAAGTGTCAATACGCCTGAAGATAGCCGACCCAGTACAGCCCTGAGATAGGCTCGTTCTCTGAAGACCTGCTTCTGACTGCGTTCAGCATCATCACGCGCTTGAGAAATCTTTTCAGTCATATCATTGAATGACTCGACCAGAAAACCCAGCTCATCACTGGAATAAGATGGTAATCGCTTGCTGTAATGGCCACTCGCAACAGCTCGCGTTCCAATTGCAAGCACCCTGATAGGCGCCACCAGGC
This sequence comes from Gammaproteobacteria bacterium, assembly GCA_003230085.1. Taxonomy (GTDB): domain Bacteria; phylum Pseudomonadota; class Gammaproteobacteria; order SZUA-140; family SZUA-140; genus SZUA-140. The sequence goes on along the minus strand of QIGV01000111.1, from coordinate 14,264 downwards.
GCCGCGCCGCAAAAAATGCAGCCCATACTGCAAATAAAAAACTCAACAATACAACCAGAGATAATGTCAGAGAAAAACTGAATTTCAGCGGTTTTCTCAGATAGATCAGCTGTTGATACTGGCTATAACCGGATTGAACATTGCTCGCAAGAATCTGCATCTGCTCAGATATCGGAAACAATGCATTGAGCACCTGCTTCTCGGCTATCGCCCTGAGAGAGGGCATCCTGACAACGACACGGATAAACAGTCCGGTATCATGGACGTCATCCACACCGACATAATCGGTGCCCTGCTGTGCCTGGCGTAATACGTCCCCAAGTGGAAGATTCGGCAGTAGTGTGGCAGAATTCTCGCTACTTGAGGCAACAATATGATCACCACGACTGATCAATGCCAACTCAAACGCCCCATATTGCTCACGCAGACCGGTTAATACCAGAGTGATTTGTTCATCTGTCTGGGAGGCCAGTGTATCAACAATTTCCCGTGTCCTTTTTAAATATTCGAGCTTGCGTTCGTCCAGTGACCCACGGCTCAATGCGAGGGCATCATCAAACGCCTTTTCTATACGAACGTCAAACCAGCTATCGATACCCCGCTCGATGAATCGTAATGAAAAATAATAGACCACTGTGACAGGCGCCAATGCGATGACAACAAACATCACAACCAGGCGCATGGTTAAGCGCGACCCAGTGACATGATTGCGGTATTGTCCGACAAGACGATACAGATTGATACTAATCAGCACCAGCAACAGTACTGAAGCTAATATATTGAAGAGTAATAAAGGAAGATAGCTACGCCCGAAATCTTCGGTATTTTCAGTAGCTGCGCTCATCAGATAAAGAGAAACAACCAATAAGACAAACAGCACCACGATGGGCACAAAGCTATTGCTTAACCGTTTTAATCTTGTATTAACCATGTAAACCACTTGCTTTTCATCCGCCACTCAGAGGTGATATAGGATCGCAGCAGCAACGGTGCCGGCAAAGCGTCGTCATCAAGCTTGAGAAAAATGCGGCCGGTATAGTGGGCGCCCTGGATAAGCAGATTGCCATCTAATATCGGTAGCCTGACGATTGTGCCCATCACTGACAGGGCCGCTTCCAGAGTCGGAATACTATGCCGTGAACCACTATTGGGATTAATGACCAGGTATTGCTGTGTCAACGCCTGATATTCAATGCGATATCGCTGCCCCAATTTTACAAAAGTGTCATCAAACCAGAAACCCCGCTTTCGGATGATTTCTATTTTCAGTCTGAAATCCAGCGGTACGCCTTCATGCAAGGCATCAATCATCGGTTGGCTCAGCTTTAATCTTGCAGAAGCGTCTAGATACAACACGCCATCAATAAGCTCTGTCTGAGCCTTGTCAATTTTAATACCGTGAGAAAATGCAGGGCTACTGAATAATATAACAGGCGTAAGACATGCAATTATCAGAAAAAACAGGGGGCGACGCACAGAAAATCGGGAATGTGTTGTAACCATCACCCGACCTGGAAGACACACTATAATATCCTCAATGCCAGACAGCACACGAATCGCACAACATCCCTGAACTTCTGGCATGAAATACCAGCTCCCAAACCGTCTTTCATCTCTTTTTTCCCGGAGAGACTCCCAGGAATACTACCAGGTGAAACTTAGTTCTTATTGATACAAGCATAGTAAAAACCATCCATTTCATCTTCACCAGGCAGAATTTGCCTACCCACCTTCGTCGCTCGCCCCCATTCCGCATCGATTACCAATGGCTCGGCATCCTGATGAGTAGCAATAAAATTCTCAATCTGCCCAACATTCTCCCTCGGAAAAACTGAGCAGGTTGCGTACAACAACATACCACCTGATTTTAGCAGGGGCCATAAAGCCTCTAGCAAAATCGACTGTAACCGAATTACAGCATCAATGTCATTGCGTTTACGCAGAAATTTTATATCCGGGTGGCGCCGTATTACACCGCTGGCGGAACAGGGGGCATCTATGAGGATACGATCGAACTGCTGCCCATCCCACCAGGCACCAGGTATAGAGGCATCACCTTGAATCAGAGTTGCCCTTGCCCCGATACGTTGAATATTTTCATGTATTTTCAGTATGCGAATTTTATCAATTTCAACTGCAACCAGTTCGCCCAGGTCCGGTGCCCGCTCAAGTATATGACAAGTTTTACCTCCCGGCGCGGCACAGGCATCAAGTACCCTGTGCTGAGATTGAACATCGAGCAATTCTGCTGCAAGTTGTGCTGCGCAATCCTGCACGGAAACAGCGCCCTGACCAAATCCCGGCAACAGAGTTATATCCAGCGGTTTATCCAGAATAATCCCGGCATCGGCATAGTGAGCAGCATGACCGGTCATGTCAGTCAATGCCAATTTTTCGAGGTAGCAGTCTCTCGATTGAATCGTACAATTGACGCGCAATGACATCGGCGGGCGCTGGTTATTTGCAAAGAATATATCCTTCCATTTCTCAGGCCAGGCTTCCCTGACGAGTTCAATCATCCATTTCGGGTGGGCGTATCGAGCAACTTCATTAGCATCAATTTCTAGCAGTAACTGATCCTGCTTGCGCAGAAAATTACGCAGCACCGCGTTAACCAGGCCCTTTACCCAAGGTTTCTTTGTCTCTGCTACAATGCTTACTGTCTCGGCGACTGCTGCATGAGGTGGTATCCGAGTATAGATAAGCTGGTACAGACCCAGTAGCAACAGACAGTGGATATCACATTCACGCTGTTTTAATGGTTTTTTCAGCAAGCGCTCTATCACAAGCTGTAGCCGGGGCCGCCAGCGCAGCACGCCATAGCACAACTCCTGCGTCAACGCCCGGTCACTTTCCTTAACACCGCATAGAGTCTCTGGCAAGGCAGCACCAAGAGAACGTCCATCGCAGCAGACTTTGACGAGTACCTGCATTGCTGCAGTTCTTGCATTCATCAACTTGAGCGTATTGTCAGTCACCCAAAACCGTGCCCAACTTAATGGGATGCGCATTGAGGAAATTGGTGACTGCCATCTCCCTGCCTCCTGCTGCCTGGACATTCAGTAAACGGAGTACACCCCTGCCAGTAGCGACATCAATACCCTCCTTGTCGGCCTTAATAATAGAACCCGGTGGCGAATCTGAACTGTGGGAAAGCCATCGCGCCTGCCAAATTCGTAATCGTTCCTCATTCAGCATGGTATAAGCCACAGGCCAGGGATTAAAAGCCCGTATTTCACGCTCAAGTTGATCACCAGGCATGTCCCATCTTAATAGGGCCTCTGCCTTGGTCAACTTTGACGCATAACAGGCATCCGCATCATCCTGGGCTTCGGGTGTAATCTGTCCGGCAAGCATTGCTTCTATGGTTAGCATCAGTGTTTCTGCGCCTAAGTGAGCAAGTCTGTCGTGTAATGAACCGGCAGTATCCATCGATTCTATGCGACAGGACATCCGTTTGAGCATTTCACCCGTATCCAATCCGGCATCCATCTGGATAATGGTGATGCCCGTTGCCTGGTCGCCCGCAAGAATAGCGCGCTGAATGGGTGCCGCACCCCGCCAGCGCGGCAGCAGAGAGGCATGGATATTGATACATCCCAGGCGTGGTATCGTTAATATCTCCTGAGGCAAAATCAGACCATAGGCGACAACCACCATCAGGTCTGCCTCTAAAGCCTGCAAGTCGGACCATACCTCGGGGGCTTTGAGGGTTGCGGGCTGAAAAACCTTGATGTTATGCAATTGTGCCAGATGTTTCACGGGGCTGGGTTTTAATTGGCGACCGCGACCAGCAGGACGATCAGGCTGCGTAAAAACCCCACAAATTTTATGTCTTGATTTGATTAAGGCGTGCAGAGGGACTGTAGAAAACTCGGGGGTACCCGCAAAAACAATCTTTAGCTCATTTTCCATCTGGAATAATCTATAGATAACTGCATGTATTATTTAATATTTATTAAGCTCACCTGCTCTTAAAATAGCCTGAATAACCCCTACATCGCCTGACGATGTGCTTTTTCGAGCCTCTTACGAATTCGATTGCGTTTCATCTCGGTGAGATAGTCAACAAACAGTATTCCATCAAGATGGTCAGTTTCATGCTGGATACAGACTGCCAGCAGACCCTCAGCCTCAATGTCCAGCGGCTCACCATGACGATCAAGCGCACTGACCTTGATCCGAGCGGCTCGTTCCACACCTTCACTGATACCCGGTAGCGACAAACAACCCTCATCACTCTTCTGAGCCCCTCCCAGGACGACTATTTGCGGATTTACCAGCGCCAAAGGCTCGTTTCTTTTCTCGCTAATATCAAGAACAATCAAACGCTTACTAATATTAACCTGGGGTGCTGCCAAACCTATTCCCGGTGCGGCATACATGGTCTCAAACATGTCATCAATCAGCATGCGGATTTCATCATCCACCCTGGTGACAGGTGCGGCCTTAAAACGCAGGCGCGGATCTGGATAGTGCAAAATGTGATGTATAGCCATACGCTTCCTGCCAAACGTGTTATAGATAGAGTTTATAGAAATCCTGAGCCACGCACGCCCCATCTGGATCGTTTTTTATTGTGTGTCATGTTACCGGACATGGCCCTGAATCTTAAAGGATTCTACACGATGCACGCTATAGTTGTTGTGAACTGCTTGTTTTGATTACACTCAGACGGATTAATTCAACAAGGCGGTAGAAATGTACAGCAGAATACTATTCCTGTGTTTGCTTTTATTATCGGTCTCAGGCACCCCGTTGCTGGCTGATACAATCAAATTGAAAGACACACACCCCGACCACTACGTTGTGGTCAAGGGCGATACTTTGTGGGCGATCTCTTCACAATTTCTCGAAGACCCATGGTTATGGCCGGAAATCTGGCAACTAAACCCCACCATAAAAAATCCCCATCTGATCTATCCGGGAGATACCATCAGTCTGATTTATGTCGATGGAAAACCCCAACTCAGAATTAATCGTGGCCGTCCCACAGTTAAATTCTCACCCAAGACACGTTTCTCAAAACTGGAAAATGCAATCTCGACCATCCCCGCAGACGCTATTAAACAGTTTTTACTCTATTCCCTCATTATCAGCGAGGAAGAACTGGCACAGTCAGGCTATGTCGTTGCTCACGATGAAGGAAAACTGATGAGCGGGACTGGAGATAAGATCTACGTTAGGGGTATTACGCCGGAAAATGGCGATCAACTTCACGTTATCAGGCCAGGTGACGCTTATCGAAATCCGGGGGCGAAGAAAAATGACGTCCTGGGTTATGAGGCACTCCAGATTGCCGATGCAAAAGCCCTCCGTTTTGGTGACCCTACTACCCTGGGCATTACACACGCTACCCGTGAAATTTTGATCGGTGACCGCATCCTGCCCATCACAGATGAAGAAAAGCTGGACCAGTTCTTCATTCCACACGCACCTGATAAACCTATTGAAGGTTCTATCATCTCCGTACTGAACGGTGTCTCACGGATAGGCCAATATCATACTGTGGTACTCAATAAGGGCAACCAGGATAATCTTGAAATCGGTCATGTCCTGGTGATCCACCAAACCGGAGATATAATTCGTGATACCGTTGCCAAACGTGGTCAAAAAGTACAATTGCCCAAGGAGCGCGCCGGTATAGTGATGGTTGTCCGTACATTTGACCGGGTCAGCTATGGCCTGGTCATGGAAGCATACCGTGATATGCGCGTCTATGATACATTTACTGAACCCTAGGATCCCGTAAAAAGTTATTCGGTATACAGGGATAAATTAATAAAATGCTTCAATTTCAGGGAAGAAACGATGCAGACAGATTGCGATCTCAGCGATTGGTTATCGCTATGCCGTGTTCCAGGCCTGGGGCCCACTACATATAACGCCCTGGTGCAGCACTTCGGATGCCCGCGTCAGGTATTTGAAGCCCCGCCCCAACAGCTGGCAAAATGCGGGCTACGAAATAGTATTCTTAAAGGCCTTACGTCTCGTCCTGACCAATCACTCATTGCTGCCGACCTCAAATGGCTGGAACATGAGGAGAACCATATACTGACCCTCCATCACCCCGATTATCCGCCACTACTGAAGGAACTACCTGATCCTCCACCTGTGCTATATGTTACTGGAGATACTCAGCTGTTATCCCGTCACCAGCTGGCGATCGTCGGCAGTCGGAATCCATCCCCGTCAGGTAAGGAAAATGCCTATGAATTTTCCCGTAGTCTCAGTCAATGCAGCTATCTCATTACCAGTGGGTTGGCACTAGGTGTCGACAGTGCCAGTCACCACGGCGCGCTGGATGCGGACACACCCACACTTGCAGTAACAGGCACCGGACTTGATCGTGTCTACCCGGCCAGTAACCGCCAGCTTGCACATAAAATTGCCGAAAACGGCGCCATCCTGTCAGAATTCCCAATCGGTACGCCGCCGCGCAGGGAGAATTTCCCGCGCCGAAATCGTCTCATCAGCGGCCTAAGCTTAGGCACACTAGTCGTAGAAGCCGCCGTCAACAGCGGCTCTTTGATTACCGCTCGACTGGCGCTGGAACAAGGCCGCGAAGTCTTCGCCATTCCAGGCTCAATTCACAGCCCCCTCTCACATGGCTGCCATGCATTGATCCGTGAAGGGGCTAAGCTGGTTGAGTGCATTGATGATATAATAGAAGAGCTGGGCGCATTTGGCACACCAGGCCAACCCCCGCCGAATAGTAGAAACAAGGCCACATGTAATGCCAATATCGATCCAAAGCAGCAAAAAGTACTCGATAATATTGACTATGCCCCCACAACTATTGATATGCTTGTGACACGAACAGGATTGACGGCCGACCAACTTTCCTCCATCCTGTTAATGCTGGAACTGCAAAATCAAATTGTTTCTCTCTCGGGAGGCACATTTACACGTCTCAATATAGAGGAAATCAGATGAAGGAAAATATGTTGGATGTGCTGCTGTACCTGTTCGAGCACTGCGTGGATGAAGAACTCGAGCTTACTCCAGACGAGGACTCAATAAAGACCAAACTCAGCGCAGCAGGTTTCCCCGAGAACGAAATCAGGAAAGCCTTCGACTGGCTGGAATCTCTAGCCCAGCTCCGTGAACAGGACAATACAGCTCTGATAACACCACCCAAGCAGCTGACCCACCGTATCTATACGGCCAGGGAGATGGACAAAATTGATCAGCAGAGCCGTGGCCTAATTCTATTTCTCGAACAAATGGCCGTACTCACACCCACAACACGCGAACTCGTGATAGATCGGGTTATGGCTCTGGAAAGCGGAGACATTGACATTGAAGGCGTCAAATGGGTTATCCTGATGGTTTTGTTTAACCAGCCGGGTTATGAAGCAGCCTGTACATGGCTGGAGGATTTTGTTTTCGATGACCGGAGACTGGACCTACAATTGCATTGATTTTCTATACACTGATTTGAAATGACGTAACCGGGGATACCCGGTGCCTGGCATGATCCTTTAACTGTTTACTAAGACTATTTTAGATCGCTGTCTGTATTCGCCTACAAGCCCACCTTACAAAACCGGCCAATATCTGAGCTAAATAAGCGGGAATTATACTTGCATTTCAATTTAACAAGATGTTAAAAAGCGCCCATGAGTAACAATCTCGTTATCGTTGAGTCACCTGCCAAGGCAAAAACGCTGAAGAAATACTTCGGTAAAGACTTCGATGTGCTCGCGTCGTACGGCCATGTCCGCGACCTCAAACCCAAAGAAGGCGCGGTTGATCCCGAAAATGATTTTGCCATGAAGTATCAGGTGATCGAAAAAAACAGCAAACACATCGACGCCATTGTCAAAGCTATGAAAAAGGCGGACGCCCTGTATCTGGCCACTGACCCTGATCGGGAAGGAGAAGCGATCTCCTGGCATATCTATAATATTCTCAACGAGAAAAAACTCCTGAAAGACAAGCCTACCCACCGCATTGTCTTTCATGAAATCACCAAGAACGCCATCCAGGACGCCCTGACTCATCCCCGCGAATTATCAATGGAGATGGTCAATGCCCAACAAGCCAGGCGCGCGCTGGATTTTCTGGTGGGATTCAATCTGTCTCCGTTACTCTGGAAAAAAATTCGCCGCGGACTTTCTGCCGGCCGCGTTCAGAGCCCTGCCTTGCGCATGATTGTGGAACGTGAACTGGAGATTGAAGCCTTTAAACCCAGGGAATACTGGACTATCGAGGCCGATGTTTCCAAGGACAAGGATCAATTCAGCGCCAAGCTGTCTCACTATAAAGATACCAAAATCAGTCAGTTCAGCGTTACCAACGAAAAAGATGCTCGAGAGATAGAAAATCACGTCCTGGCCAGCGCCGACGGCAAGCTGACTATTACCCAGATAGAAAAAAAGCAGCGCAAACGTAATCCTACCGCCCCCTTCATTACTTCCACCCTGCAACAGGAAGCGGCGCGGAAACTGGGCTTTACAGCGCAGCGCACCATGCGTACCGCCCAGCAGCTTTATGAAGGTATCGATACCGGCGACGGTGCTGCCGGCCTGATCACCTACATGCGAACTGACTCGGTAAACCTGGCCCAGGAAGCAATCGATGAAATTCGCTCGTTTGTCAGCCAACGCTACGGCGCGGAAAACTTGCCCAAACAGCCCAGGACTTATAAAACCAAGGCTAAAAATGCCCAGGAAGCCCATGAAGCCATCCGGCCAACATTGGTTAGCACCGAACCCGAGGTAATTAAAGCACACTTGAGCAGTGACCAGTACAAGCTCTATAACCTGATCTGGAAGCGTGCGGTCGCGTGCCAGATGGTTCATGCCACCATCAATACCGTTGCTATCGATATGAGTGCCGGCAAAGATGTCATTTTCCGAGCCACCGGCTCTATCATTGCAAAACCAGGCTTTATGGCGGTGTATCAGGAAGGTCAGGATGACGTCAAACAAAAAGACAAGGAAGAAGAACGCATGTTGCCGGATCTGGAAGTAGGCGATGTGCTCAAGCTTGAAAAGCTACGTCCCGAACAGCATTTTACTGAACCACCACCGCGCTATGGTGAGGCCAGCCTGATCAAGGCACTGGAAGAACATGGTATCGGTCGTCCATCGACCTATGCCTCAATTATCGCCACTCTGCAACATCGGGAATATGCGCTCCTTGACAAAAAACGTTTCAAGCCGACCGATGTCGGGCGCATCGTCAACAAATTCCTCACCGAGCATTTCAATCGCTATGTGGACTATGACTTTACCGCCAAACTCGAAGATGAGTTGGATGCCATCTCGCGCGGTGAAAAGGAATGGATCCCGCTGATGAAGAGTTTCTGGCTTCCTTTCAAAGAATTGGTGGACAACAAAGATAAAACCGTCCAACGAAAAGACGTCACTCAGGAACTTATTGATGAAAAATGCCCAAAATGCGACAAGCAGCTATCTGTCCGATTGGGCCGACGTGGCATGTTTGTAGGTTGCACTGGTTTTCCCGATTGCGACTATACCCGCAATACGGGTGATGATAGCGATACCCCGGAAGTTGAAACCGTGGAGGGCAGACAATGTCCGAAATGCGATGCGGCTTTGATAATACGCCAGGGACCTTATGGAAAATTTATCGGCTGCAGCACCTATCCTGAATGCAAGTTCATCGAACCGCTGGAAAAACCCACTGACACAGGTGTCGAATGCCCACAATGTAAAAAGGGAAACATGCTGCAACGCAAATCACGACGTGGCAAAATATTTTATTCCTGCTCTACTTACCCTGACTGTAGTTATGCCGTGTGGAACGAACCTGTAGACACCCCCTGCCCACAGTGTAAATGGCCAATGCTGACCATCAAAACGACTAAGCGAAAGGGTACTGAAATCGTCTGTCCCCAGAAAGAATGCGACTACAACGAACCCTATGAGGAAGAAGCCGAGGCTTCCTAGTGCTGGCAACCATAGCAAGAAATAATCGTTCTGTGGTGACTCATGTCAGGTACTATACTGCCGTGATTGAGCGCCGACATTCATTAAATTCAAAATTCCCAAAACGCCCGCAATCCCATTACAGTTGACTTGCTGTCTGGCTGGTATATCGCTGACTGATAGGCCTGCCCATTACTGGTAAACGAGAATTCCTTAACAGCAGATTTACGAAATCTTGTCTGCTCGAAATAAAAAGACAGTGAGAATGAACTGCTTTGAGGGACTATCGGGTAAATCAACCAGGAAACATAATATGAAATAGCTGACCGGGGTTGCAATTTCACTTGGGTATCCAGTGAGCTGAAATCAATAGTTTCCCTGGTGCGTAGTGGAAGCTTGATCCCTGCATCTATATTATGCCTGTGTGTTCGTGTTTCCAGCAATATTCCAACGCCCGCTTTGGCATATAGAACATGGTAGGTCTCCAGATAGCCTTGTACAGATGCACCATCTGACAGGGTTCCGCCACCAATATCTCTCTCCCAGTAGCTTGAGCCGAATGAAATTTTGGCATCAAAAGCCTTGAAATATTCAGCTTGATGAAATTGAAATCTATATCCCGAATTCAGCTGGATAGTGTTGCCAAGATATCGTGTACTAGACTTGAATGGCTTCAATTCAGGCGCAGCTTCTGCCAGATCAAATGCGTTGCCATCATAAGCAACTGAACCATTGTAGACCGTCGCATCAACCTCAAGAAGAAGACCCCGTCTCAAGTTGGTAAAATTTGAATACGCAAGTCCCAGGGCATAGCGGGAACCAGACTCAGAGAGGAAATCAGATTTTTGCGGGATTGATTCTTTCCATTGATAATACTCAGTGGCTATATACGGTCTCAATCCCATGTTCCCCGATTTTGACAAAGCTAAAACAGCTTCTGTATGCAACAGAAAACTTATCCCTAGAAACAGGACAAAGGTAAAATTGAACCGTGCCACCACCATCGCTCCACCAGATATATCGCCAGAAATATGTTTCCTCTACTTCTGTAGCGGCGGACTGGCAAGCCTGCTTGAATACAGCAGATAAGATGGTTGTGTCCTGTTAATAGGGCAGTATTTAAGTGCCCTGAAAGCCAAATCATATCGGCCACAAAACATGAATCTTCATGGCAACAAAAGGAGACGTAAGATTTATATTAGGATCGCAAGCTTCGTTACAACTGCTGAAAATGATTCCTGATATGCTATAGTGAAATATACAGTTTTCTCTCCAGGAGCAATCAAAAATGCATTCATCTAGAGTATTATTTACCCTTTATGCAATTTTTCTATTTTGCTCCAGTGCTGCGATCGCTGATGAACTCAAGCTTGCCACAAGTTCATGGCCACCCTATGTTGATGAAAACCTGCCAGGCAAAGGACTTGCCATTAAAATTGTCACCGTAGCATTGGCACGAGCAGGCTATAGCACCGAACTAAAAATTGAATCCTGGACACGTTCACTGGAAGGCACTGATATCGGCGTCTACGATGTGATACCTACTGCCTGGTATAGTGAAATACGGGCACGCGCTTTCACATTCAGCAAACCCTATCTGACCAACAAAATAATGTTCCTTAAAAGGAAAGGTGATGCATTTACCTTTAATAACCTATCTGACTTAAATAGCAGAATCATTGGCATCATACCAAATTATGCCTACGGCCATGAATTCGATGAAGCAGGAAATTTTTTCAGGGTAGCCAGCAACTATCTAGTAGAAAACTTGACAAAACTTCAGCAGGGACAGATCAACCTGACCCTGGATGATGAACGTGTCCTCTTGCATGATCTCAATAAATATATGAGTAACAGCAGAGATGAGTTCGAAATTCTACTCAGACCAATCTCTGTCAATGGATTACATATTGCGGTAAGCAAAAAACGTCCTGATAGTAAAAAAATAGTAGCGGCCTTCGATAAAGCCATTGAAGATATGAAGAAAGATGGCGAATTTGAAAAAATCCTCAATGAATATAATATTCGCAAGAAAAAACTATGAATAATGCCCTCATTTGGGCAATGAAATACCAAGGAAGCTCTGATTAATTCGTCATTCCAGGTGGAGCTTTGCACGATGGGCTGGAAGTCCAAGTCCTTTAGGGGAGACCCGAAATCCAGTAACATCTTGAATTGAAAGCGCTGGATTCCGGCTTGCGCCGGAATGACGATAAACGGAGTTATCAGAGGCCCCCTAGTGCACCTACTGCCAGAGCGCCTGCTATACTACGTAGCACCAGCTTCTGATAGGATTGTACGCAATTATCAGCAATAAAATTCAATGAGATCAACAGATCATGCCTCTTACCAATCAAGCAATAAATAAAATTTTCCATTTAATCCTGATCAAACCTTCTCATTATGATGATGATGGCTACGTCATTCAGTGGGTCAAATCAACCATGCCCTCTAATACCCTGGCCGCACTTAACGGTCTGGCGCTGGATTGCATCAAGCGGCAGGTCCTTGGTGATAATGTGGAAATCCGTATCACAGCGATCGATGAAACCAACACCCGCATCAAAGTCAAAAATCTCGTCAGACTAATCAAGGAAAGCGATGGACTCGGTCTGGTCGGTCTGGCGGGCGTACAGTCAAACCAGTTTCCTCGCGCCGTCGATTTGGCGAAACAATTTCGGGAAGCTGACATCCAGGTCTGCATAGGTGGGTTCCACGTCAGCGGCTGTATCGCCATGCTGCCTGAAATTACCGATGACCTACAGTCTGCGATGGATGCTGGCATTTCACTCTTCGCCGGTGAACTTGAAGATAATCGACTTGATGAATTGCTCCGAGCAGCCTACCACAGGAAATTGAAACCTCTTTACGACTACATGTCTGATTTGCCTGCACTCAATGGCGAACCAACCCCTTTCCTGCCGACAGCCCAGATTAAACGCGTGGCCGGTAGCCGCACAACATTCGACGCTGGACGTGGCTGTCCTTTTCTTTGCAGTTTTTGCACGATTATCAATGTCCAGGGGCGCAAATCCCGCAACCGCACCGCCGAAGATGTGGAACATATCATCCGGACCAATATTGATCAGGGTATTAACAGCTTTTTCATTACTGATGATAATTTTGCACGCAACCAGGACTGGGAAACCATATATGACCGGCTGATCTCGCTGCGCGAGGTGCAAGGTTTACGTTTCAGCTTGTTCATCCAGGTAGACACCATGTGTCACAAGATCCCCCATTTTATAGAAAAGTCACAGCGTGCTGGTGTCAAACGCGTCTTTATCGGTCTTGAAAATATCAATCCAGACACGCTCAAACAAGCCAGGAAAGGCCAAAACCGCATTACAGAATACCGCGCCATGTTCCAGGCCTGGCACAATGCTGGCGCGCTGACCTATGCCGGATATATCCTTGGCTTCCCCAACGATACGCCTGCGACCATTGAACGAGACATCAAGATCATCCAGCGGGAAATTCCCGTTGATATACTACAGTTCTTCATCCTCACGCCCTTACCTGGCTCTGAAGATCATAAAAAACTGTATGAAGCTGGCGTACCCATGGATCCTGATTATAATAATTATGATACCGAGCATGTGATTACTGCCCACCCCCACATGTCAGCTGATGAGCTCAAAAAGATTTATTACAAGGCATGGGACCTGTATTACTCTCCAGAGCATGTCATGACGATGATGAGGCGAGCAGCCATCTGGTGCAACAAACCAAAAAGGGTCATGCGTAAGGCATTTTTTTACTATGCCTGCATCAAGCTGGAAGGAAAACATCCCCTGGAAGGCGGTGTCATCCGGCGCAAATATCGCCGTGATCGACGCCCCGGCCTGCCATTGGAAAATCCGTTACTATTTTACCCCGCTTATATCGGGGAGATGCTGGTTAAATACTCACGCTTTCTAGTCATGCAAATGCAATACAAGCGCATACTCAAACAGGTAGAAAATGAAGACCAGTCATGCAATAACGAGGATATTGCTATGCAAGCCGTGAATAATGACGAAATCAACCAACTTGAAATGTATTCTTTTACTGAAGCAGCAAGAATCTCAACTGATAAATTACGTCGCAGACAGGCAGTCTAGTGTACGACTATTTTTTCAGCAAACCTTCAAGCGCTGCAAATGGTTTGTGGCTGGCGCCTGATGTACCACCACTTGAATCACCACCACGCCCTTGCGCATCCAGCAATCGTGAATGCTCGTTGTCATGACAATAGAGACATAGCAGTTCCCAGTTGCTGCCGTCTTCTGGATTATAGTCATGGTTATGATCGCGGTGATGTACTGTCAGCTCATGAACATTCTCCCGCTTAAATTCCCGGGCACAGCGACCACAGATCCAGGG
>QIGV01000144.1 GCA_003230085.1 Gammaproteobacteria bacterium | reverse complement strand
ACACAGAACACGCCGCAGGTATATAACTTACGTAGGCTGTTCTTCACTTTCCTCTTCTCCAATATCATGGGTCATCTCAGTAATTGTTGTTCGATGCTTGCTTTAGATGCTATCGACAGGAAAAATTTTTCATTTGCGAACCGGCGCACAGTTTTCGCTTTTAGTGATTTATAATTGGCTGTGGCTCTAAATGAGACAGGGATGGACCGGGTTAGTTCAAATAATTGCGCGTAATAAAACATACAACTTCGTCTTAAATTCTTTTCATATCAGGCACAACTGATGAGATAACCCGGATCGTGGTGGCTATGGGTGGACTCGAACCACCGACTCCGGCATTATGAATGCCGTGCTCTAACCGACTGAGCTACATAGCCAATAAAGTAGAGATCATAGAAAAGAGTAAAGATAAAAGAGAAAAGTAAAATATGCAAGCGATATCAACAAGCTGATACCAAGTGATACTAAACTATCTTATAGCCTGCTATTACTTCCCTTTTATCTTTACTCTTTACTCTGATCTTAAACATTAAAGCGAAAGTGAATCACATCGCCATCCTGGACGATATAGTCCTTGCCTTCAAGGCGCCACTTGCCGGCCTCCTTCGCGCCTGATTCTCCACCGCAGGCCAGATAGTCTTCATAGGCGATGACTTCCGCCCTTATAAAACCTTTTTCAAAGTCGCCATGAATAGCACCTGCCGCCTGCGGCGCTGTTGCGCCAAGCGGGACCGTCCAGGCGCGCACTTCCTTGACACCCGCTGTAAAATAGGTCTGTAATCCAAGCAGCTCATAACCTGCCCTCATCACTCGATCCAGACCAGGCTCTTCCAGACCCAGGTCGGTGAGAAACTCCTGTTTTTCATCATCGGGCAATTCAGCAATTTCGGATTCAATGGCGGCGCAAACGGGTACCACTAGCGCGCCCTCCCTGTCTGCCAGACCCCTCAGTTGATCAAGAAACGGATTATTACTGAAGCCATCTTCTGCGACATTGGCAATATACATCGTTGCTTTGCTGGTCAGAAGATGCAGATCCCACAAGGCCTGTTGTTGCTCTCCGGTCAATCCCATGGCGCGTACCGGCAGGCTTTGATTCAGATTGCCATCAACCTGCTCCAGTAGGGTTTTACGCAACAAGGCCTCTTTATCGCCACTCCTGGATTGCTTAGCAGTGCGCTGCAGACTCCTTGCTACTGTTTCCAGATCTGCCAGCAATAGTTCGGTATTGATTGTTTCCACATCCCGCAAGGGATCAATTCCCTCTGCCACATGGGCAATATCCTCATCTTCAAAGCAACGCACGACATGAGCAATAGCCTGCGTTTCGCGGATATGAGACAAGAATTTATTACCCAGCCCCTCTCCCTGGGATGCGCCTGCTACAAGGCCTGCTATATCGACAAATTCCATTGTAGTTGGCAGCACTTTCTGGGGCTTGACGATTTCAGCAAGCTTATTCAAACGCGGGTCGGGCATGGGTACCACGCCCACATTAGGTTCTATGGTGCAAAATGGATAATTTGCCGCCTCGATACCCGCTAGCGTCAATGCATTGAACAGGGTGGATTTCCCCACATTGGGTAATCCCACAATGCCACATTTAAATCCCATTTTTGGCCCTCAAAAAATATTTTTTCAGCAGCTATCCAGCTGCATCCTGAATGACAAGTAAGCGATATTTCTGCTCGCGAACGGATTATTGGCTATGTAGATCCTGCATGACACGCTCGAAATTACCCTGCAACATCTCAGGCACGAGCGGCAAGGCTTGATCAATTGCCGCGCTGATTTCACCGTACTCACTGACAGAAGGCTTACACAGCACGTAGTCAACTACCTGATCACGAGAACCAGGATGCCCGACACCAATTCGCAGGCGATAAAAATCCCGCCCCCCTAGCGCCGCAATGATGTCGCGCAGTCCGTTGTGGCCACCGTGCCCACCATCCCGTTTCAAACGAATGCAACCAGGCTCCAGGTCAATGTCATCGTGTACTACCAGCATCTGTTCCAGCGGAATTTTATAATATTGCAGATTTGATACCACGCTTTGACCACTGCGATTCATATACGTGGATGGTTTTAACAAGCGACAGCGATGCCCTGCCATTTCAATCGCTGCTGTCAGGCCATGAAATTTATTCTCGGTCTTGAAACAAGCACTAGCAGACACAGCGAGCCGATCCAGCAACCAGAAGCCAGCATTATGCCGTGTCTGCTCGTATTTGGCCCCCGGATTGCCCAGACCGACTACAACTTGAATCCGCGACTTCATAACAGCCCATAGCACAAACTCTTGGTCTCACAGCGGCTCAAAAAATACTCACTTAACCAATGGGGTGAAGCTAAGGTTTTTTGATTCCACTGTGAGACCAATATCTTGCACTTTGCATCCGTCATGAAGTTACGGATTCAAGTTAAGATCGAAAGATGAAGACAAAAACACAGTGTCCTGATCATGGCGTGATTTTAAGGACCACTATTCTTTGTCATCGTCACCGTCAGAGGACTCCGCAGCTGGCTCGGCCTCCGCAGTCTCTTCTACCTCATCTTCGCCGCCAATACGTGGGGGATGAATTGAAATAATAGAGGTATCATGCTCTGAACTATGGAGGAGCGTTACAATATCAACACCATCCGGCAATTGTATATCTGATAAATGCAGGGACTCGTTGATCTCCAGGTTCGAAACATCCACTTCGATATATTCAGGAAGGTGCTTGGGCAGGCAAGAAATTTCCACATCCATCATCAAGTGAGAGATCACACCACCAGATTTCTTGACACCTACTGCGGCATCCTCACCAATAAAATGCAATGGTACATGCATGCGTAATTTTTCCTTTGCACTGATACGCTGCAGGTCGACATGCAATACACTCGGCTTATGGGAGTGTCTTTGTAAATCCTTCAAGACCGCCTTGACGACCTTGCCATTGACCTTGACGCTCAAGATATGGGAATAGAATGCCTCATTTTCCAGGTGATGCATAAACGCATTATGATTCAGCATCAGTGAAAGCGGTGCTTCTCCCGCCCCATACAGAATTGCCGGAATCTTTCCGGTACGACGCAGGCGGCGGCTCGCACCTTTCCCTGTATCATCCCTGGATTCCGCAGATAACTCAAAACTCGTAGCCATTACTCTCTCTCCATTTTAAAGGTCTAACAAAAAAAACTCCTGTCTTACGACCAGGACAGGTGCCTGAAAAAATACTCATTCAGTCTCAAAAATAGGGTCCAGATCCCTACCACCAAGCTGTGCTCAGTCCATATAGATAGAACTGACTGACTCCTCGGAGCTGACTCTGCGCATGGTTTCGGCCAGCATATCGGCAATGCTCAATTGGCGAATGCGACGACAGGCCCTTGCTTCCTCTGCCAGTGGAATCGTATCGGTAACCACCAGCTCATCCAGGCAGGACTGTCCAATTTTACTGACAGCAGCCCCGGACAGGACCGGATGGGTGCAGTAGGCGACAACCTTTGATGCCCCTTTAGACTTCAGGACGTTTGCCGCCTCGCACAAGGTACCCGCAGTATCCACCATATCATCTACCAAAACGCAGGTTCGCCCCTGGACATCCCCGATAATATTCATTACCTTGGCCTCATTCGGACCCAAACGTCGCTTATCGACGATGGCCAGGTCAGCGCCATCCAGCTGCTTCGCAATCGCTCGGGCACGCACCACCCCACCCACATCCGGCGAGACAACAATCATATCGAGGTATTTTTTTCGCCAGATGTCCGTCAACAACACCGGCGAACCATATACATTATCAACAGGGATCTCGAAGAACCCCTGCACCTGATCAGCATGCAGATCAACTGTTAATACCCGGTTTGCACCCACAGTGGTAATCATATCGGCTACAGCACGGGCACTGATGGGTACCCTTGCTGACCTGGGCCGACGGTCCTGGCGAGCATAGCCAAAATAGGGAATAACCGCTGTAATACGATAGGCCGATGAACGGCGAATCGCATCAATCATGATCAGCAATTCCATCAGATTATTGTTGGTCGGTGCACAGGTCGGTTGAATGATAAAAACATCCTTTCCCCGCACGTTTTCCATTATCTCTACCGCTATTTCCCCATCGCTGAAACATCCCACATTGGCCTTACCTATCGGTAGATTCAGCCTCGCCACGACATCTTTTGCCAGTTGTGGGTTGGCATTTCCGGTAAACACCATCATTTTACCGTTAGGATCTTCAAAGTTCTTTGAATTAGAATAGTTCAAGACCCCTCCTGCAAAGCAGCCTCAGTAAAAAACAATGCTAAATGTAGAAAAACGTTTATAGGGCATGCCACGCTAGTCATCATCCACTAAATATAGTATTGGTTGGGGTGCCAGGATTCGAACCTGGGCGTGCGGGAATCAAAATCCCGTGCCTTACCACTTGGCTACACCCCATCTGGAAACGCTCCACCTTCCTGTCTAAATCCTTAAATCATATTTAAAAACAAATGATTACGAAATTTTATCGCGCATTAAGCAAAGGTGATTGATTCAAACCCCTGGCGACAAAACCCTGCCAATCCTGAGGTCGTTGACAAAATACCTCAATGGCTGCGGCACGATTATCAAACGATGCATACACACATGCCCCGGTCCCGCTCATTCTGGCCTTCGCATACTGTCCCAGCCACACAAATGCCTGATCAACCTGCGGATAACAGCGTCGGACAATGGATTCAAATACATTGATCCCCTGCCCCGAAAGAAAGCTGCCTATTGTGATCGCTTGACAATCACGTGTCAATTCCGGCGCTTGGAAAATATCCGCCGTATTGATCTGGCAAGAAGGGGCAATCACCACATACCATGGCTCCTCCAAATCGATCGATGTCAGTACTTCACCGACACCTTCTGCCCAGGCCGCGGTGCCATATATGAAAACTGGGACGTCGGCGCCCAGACACATCGCCAAACTGAGCAGCTCTTGCTGCTCCATTTCCAGTCCCCACAGATTGTTAAGCGCATATAATGTTGTCGCGGCATCAGAACTGCCACCGCCAAGACCACCTCCCATGGGTAATTTTTTCTCGATACGGATATCAACCCCGCGCGAGGACCCCGTGTGTGTTTTGAGTAAAGTTGCCGCGCGAACCGTCAAATCATCTTCACTACGGACACCGGGAATCACATTAACTCGCCGGATAACCCCATCCTTGCGCGGCTCAAGAGACAGGTGGTCACAGTAATCTAAAAACTGGAATACGGTTTGCAGCAGATGATAACCATCCGCGCGCTTACCGGTGATATGGAGGAACAGATTTAGTTTCCCAGGTGCCGGCCAAAATTCTCGCATCGGTGATACCATCAAATGTTTCTTCCAGATATGATCTCATTGGAAGAATGCCTGTCCTCAGCCATTAGTCTGCCTCAACTCCCAGCGGTCAACCACCAATCGGATAGTAATGCCATCCCGCTTGAGTATAATTTTTTTCGGCATCTCGATACCCTGAGTAGAGACATAACGGGAAAAATCAATCATCCAACCTTGCTGATCGAGATGGATAAGTCGCCCCTTTCCGTCAACTGTCTTGTCAATAAAGGTATCATCTGCCGGTGTACCAGTTACCCAGTTCTGCAACCCGGTGATGGGCACCGCCCATCCCAATTGTTCCTGCAACAGCAAGGTCGGGTCATGGCTCGATATAACATGCTCATTGGGTAGATATAAATTCACACCATCGTCATCACCGACAAGCCGCGCCAGCAGTTGGCCAAAAAAGGACTGGAAGTTGATTTCAAAACGCCCATCATTCTGCTGCCAACTTAAATGCGCCTGCCAGCTTTCCTGGCCATTTTTAACAGCGACACGACCCTGTAAGGTCCAGTTGAGATCGGCCATGCGAGCATTTCGTGCCTGCCACAAATCCTCGGCAGACATATCATGCGTTTGCTTAGGGACATTCGAGGCGCAGGATGATACCGTGAGAATCCACAATGCTGCCAGAAAAATTCTAGGCCGCATCGTGTACACAGGATTGGGAACTGATAAGCAATTTGGGCAAAAAAGCTAGGCGATTGCCTGTAAATTCATGACTGCAGCCATAAAGGTATTGCCCAAAGTGAAACGCCAGATTATTCATAAATGGTCACGGTTCAAACGCCCGGCAGAGAGATCCGGTGGCCCAACAGCTCCCAATTTTCAGCGTTGATTAGGGTGCTTTTTAATTGCTGAAGCGCTTTATGACATCCTGCAAGACTTTATTGCCAGAAAAATGCTCCAGCGCCTGATTCCAGACTTCCAGTGCCTCCTTCCGGGAGCCGGAAACCCACAGTACCTCTCCCAAATGCGCCGCCACTTCATAATCCGGCTTTAATTCCAGGGAAAGGCGCAAAAACCTGATAGCTTCATCATAGTTTCCCATGCGGTACAAAACCCACCCCATACTATCGAGAATTGCATTATTATTCGGACTCAGATCCAATGCGCTTTTGATATAGTCATAGGCTTCCTGATAACGTTCTGTACGATCTGCCAGGGTATAGCCCAACGCATTGAGGGTATCCACATTGTCCGGATCCTGCTCGAGAATCTGCAACATGTCCTGCTCCATCAGGTCCAGCCGGCCCATCTGTTCCGCCAGAATGGCTCGGGCATATAGCAACCCCGGATCATTAGTGAATTCTTCAAGCGCATGAGTATAGACCTGTATCGCCTGATCATATAATTCAGCACTGCGGAGAATCTCGCCTTCTACAAGATATATGCGGCGCTGGTGAGCAGGGATATCCTGGCGCAGATTTTTCAATAGGGATATGGCGTCATCCAGATCCCCCTGTTTGGCTGTCAATATGGCGGACCGGATACCCGCTTCGAGGTAATTGGAACCACCAGAAACTGACTGGTAGTAGTCTATCGCTACATCCAGTTGATTACGGTATTCCGCTATCCAACCCAGATAAAAATTAACATCATTAAATCGACCACCCCGTTTCTGGATTTGCTTCAGATAGCTCTCGGCTTCATCAACACGCTGCATCTGTAGCAGCAACAAACCCAGGGTATATTTCAATTCATTGTTTTCCGGCGCCTGCTGCACCAGATATTCATACTGCTTGAACGCAACTTCAAAGTTTTTTTCATCCATCGACAAGCGTGCGTAGGCTAAGCGTAAGCGAGCCTCATCAGGCGCCTTATTGACCGCAGATTCCAGATAGACGCGAGCCTCTTTAGCGTCACCCTTCAGCTGTAATATATGGACATGTAACAAGATGGCATCAACCCACCCCGGCCTGAGTTCAAGCGCAGTATTGATCGCATTATCAGAGGCTTCCAGATTACCCGCCCTGAGCGCTAACTGGCCATAGACCAGCCAGGCACCAGCATTGTCGCCATCTTCGGCAACCACGTGCTGCATGACGGCCATTGCAGCCCGAACATCCTGCTCACGACCGAGCAGACTTGAAATCAGGCGTAACCCATTATCTGGCCCGCTGTCAGCCATGCCCATCAAGGCATCAATATGGGGAAAGGTCTCATCAGGCCTGCCAGCCCTGATCAGGGACGCAATGATGGCTTGACGCGCCTCCGGCTCCTCCGGGGCCAACTCTATCCAGAGCGTTGCTCCTTCCAGCGAATGTCGATCATCACGAGCATAGATGGCGACCCGCGTCGCGACAGCAGCAATTCTGGGGTCCCTCGTCGTCCTGGCCAAGCTGAGATAACGATCGATGGCGAGCGCATAATACTTTCTTTGCACGGCAACATCGGCGACCAGCAGCTCATACAGGATATGAGGACTCAGGTCGACAGACGGTAAATGCGCCGTATCCTCGGATGGTTCAGATGTAGAAGGCACTTGTTCCGCACTGGTATTCTGGTGCGGAGTACTAGGCTCGCCGGGTAAGGATGCACATCCCCCCAGCCACAGTGATATGCTGACAAGCAGCAAAAAACTCTGAAAATTATTCATAAAGACAGCATGTTATCATAAGTTACATTAAAAACTTCCCATAATCATATATAATCCGGGTTTCTAGCGCCCGAATAAAAGTATAATTACTATCTGAAATCTATATCTACACAAATTTAATGCATATTTTAAACCAATTCGTAGTGCCTGAGCCAATTACAGCAAATTCCAACTGATGATGTTACTTGCAGTAGGCCTAAATCATAATACAGCGCCGGTGCATATACGTGAACGGGTGGCGTTTGCGCCCGAACATCTGCCTGAGGTGCTGCATCAGCTTACCGAACAACAGTATGTCAGCGAGGCCGCCATTCTGTCGACCTGCAATCGCACCGAAATGCTCTGTAAAATCGACAGTAATGACAGCACAATCCTGATCGACTGGTTCAGTGAATTTCATAATCTCCGCAGCGAGGAACTTGCACCCTACCTATACTCCTACCCCGAACTACAGGCTGTGAGACATTTGCTCCGGGTTGCCAGCGGCCTTGATTCTATGATACTGGGGGAGCCACAAATTCTTGGACAACTTAAAGACGCGTATGTTGCAGCAAAAGAGGCCGGAACTCTTGGCAAGTTGCTGAATAGACTATTTGAGCATACCTTTTCCGTCGCCAAACAGGTCCGCACAGATACTGCCATCGGCGCCAGCCCGGTATCCGTTGCATTTGCTGCTGTCAGCCTGGCCAAACAGATTTTTACCGCCCTGCCTGATCATACCGCCCTGCTCATCGGCGCCGGAGAAACGATTGAGCTGGCCGCGCGACACCTCCGTGAAAAGGGTATCGGACGAATCATTATTGCCAATCGCACGTTGGCCCGAGCTGAATCTTTGGTCAAGGAGATCAATGGCATGGCCATCACTCTGGCTGAAATCCCGGAATATCTAGCTGAAGCAGACATCGTTATTTCATCCACTGCCAGTCAGCTACCCATCCTTGGCAAAGGCGCAGTTGAACGCGCTATCAAGAAACGTCGACACCAGCCTATCCTGATGGTCGACATTGCTGTACCAAGAGATATCGAGCCGGAAGTCGGGGATTTGAGTGATGTATACCTCTATACCGTCGATGATTTACGCGAAATAATTGATGAAGGGCTCAAATCCCGACAGGAGGCAGCGCAACAGGCGGAAGAAATAATCAATACTCAGGCTGCCCATTTTATGGGTTGGCTACGCTCGCTCAGTGCGGTCTCCACCATCCACGCATACCGGCAGAATACCGATCAGATCCGCGCAGCTGAGGTACGCAAGGCGATGCGCCTGCTAGCAGCGGGTCATGACCCTGAAGAAGTCATCCAACACCTGGCGCGCACATTGACCAACAAGATTACACATTCTCCCAGCGCCATTATGCGACGCGCAGGATTTGCAGGCCGTGATGAATTCCTGCAATCTGCCCGTGAACTGCTCGGCATCAAAAAATCTGAGCTCAATGACTAAACTGCATTTCTGCGCGTGCTGAAACCATCAATTCTAAACAAGCTGGAGTCGCTCTCCGAGCGCCAGCAGGAGCTTGAGGCCTTGCTGGCGGACGCCGGGGTGATCAACAATCAGACGAAATTTCGTTCGCTCTCTATGGAATACGCGCAAATCAGCCCGCTCGTCGCTTGTTATCGGGATTACCAGCACACACTGGATGATATGGAGACCGCTAGCGATTTACTCAAGGATGGCGATGCCGACATGCGCAGCCTGGCGCAGGATGAGTTGCGTGAGATAAAACAAAACAGGGACACGCTGGAAAAGCAGATTTACAGCATGCTGTTATCCACAGACCCTCGGGATGCCGCCAATATTTTTCTCGAAATCAGGGCGGGAACCGGTGGCGATGAAGCGGCGCTGTTCGCTGGCAACCTGTTCCGCATGTATTCACAATATGCAGATCTAAACCGTTGGCAGACTGAAGTGATCAGCACCAGTGCGGGCGAGCATGGCGGTTATAAAGAGATCATCGTGCGTATTGTAGGCAAGGGCGCCTATTCACGGCTGAAATTTGAATCCGGGGCACACCGTGTTCAACGGGTACCGGAAACCGAATCCCAAGGCAGGATACACACCTCGGCATGTACCGTCGCTGTCCTCCCCGAGGCCGAGGAAGTTGAAGCCGTTGAAATCAATCCCTCTGATCTCAAGGTTGACACCTTCCGTGCCTCCGGCGCAGGAGGACAGCATGTCAACAAGACGGATTCCGCGATTCGCATTACCCATTTACCTTCCGGTATCGTTATTGAATGCCAGGAAGAACGTTCACAACATAAAAATCGCGCGCGCGCCCTTTCCCTGTTACAAGCAAGATTGCTGTCCCAGGTACAGGATGCCCAGACAGAGGAACAGGCACAGTCCCGCAAAACTCAAGTCGGTAGTGGCGATCGCTCCGAGCGTATTCGTACCTACAATTACCCTCAGGGAAGACTCACGGATCATCGCATCAATTTGACTTTATACAAGCTGGATGAAATTCTCGCAGGCAACCTGGATCAGGTCATCAACCCACTGATCAATGAACAACAGGCCGAACAAATGGCTATGCTGGGAGATTAGTCTTCCGGCCCCCCGCTATGCAGCATACCAAAACCGATAGCAGCAGCCATACGGTTAGCAGCGCACTGCATAATGCAGTCCTATGCCTCAATAAAAATAGCAACACTCCCCGCCTGGATGCCGAAATTCTGCTTGCCACCTTACTCGGCAAGCCCCGCAGTTATCTACACACCTGGCCACAAAACCAACTGACACCGGCACAACACTTTGCCTTCTGTGAACTGATCGAACGACGTCGTGAGGGAGAACCTGTTGCTTATCTGACAGGCCAGCAGGAATTCTGGTCATTGATCTACCGGGTAACACCAGACACCCTCATCCCACGCCCAGAAACCGAACACCTTGTTGAGTTGGCATTGCGTCAGATTCCAAAAGACAGTTGTTATCAGATTGCAGACCTGGGGACTGGCCCTGGCACTATTGCGTTGGCACTGGCCCATGAACGTCCCCGCTGTCATGTCATGGCAGTCGAATACTGCGGGCAAGCACTGCAGGTTGCCATGGAGAATGCCCGGCGCCTGGGTATTACCAACGTTACATTCCGGCAGTCTGACTGGTTCAGCAATCTAGCGCAGGATCGATTTGACATGATCACAGCGAACCCACCCTATATTTGCAGTAATGATCCATATTTAGCCCAAAAAGAACTACACTATGAACCGGCAACGGCGCTGGTAAGCGGTCCAACCGGCTTCGAAGCCATCGAAGCCATCATTGTCGGGGCACAATCGCACCTCAAAAGTGAAGCCTGCCTGCTGTTGGAACACGGATATGATCAGGGACCTGCAACTACAGACCTGTTACGACGCCATGGCTATCATGATGTGGCAGGGTACAAAGATTATGCCGGCCACGATCGCGTTGCCATGGGCCGCTATAACGGCATCTAACTCGCAAATACAAACCATGCCAATCGTCCATCTGCCTCGCCCCATCGTCAACCAGATACTCGCCCATGTACAACGCGATGAGGAGCGAGAAGTATGCGGCCTTATTTCGAGCCTGAATGGCAAGCCACACCAGTGTTATGAAATAAATAATATTGCGGCAAATCCTGCCACACATTTTAAAATGGATCCGGGTGAGCAGATCGATACTATGCGGGAAATACGAGAGGCGGGAGCGCAATTATATGCCATCTATCATTCCCATCCCCATGGCCCGGCCAAGCCTTCTGCAATAGATCTGAAAGAGGCCGGCTACCCGGATGCTGTCTATCTCATTATTTCACTTGATACAACAGGTATTCTCGAAATGCGTGGTTTTCAAATCAAACAGGAAATCGCCACCGAAGTGGCACTTGTGATCGCCTAGAAATCTGTCAGTTTCTTCTTGAGGATAATATTAACCTGAGCTGGGTTGGCCTTGCCCTGGGTGGCTTTCATGACCTGGCCCACAAAAAATCCAAACAATTTTTCCTTACCCGCACGGTATTGCTCCAACTGCTGTGGATTGCCCACTAGAATGTCATCGATGATTTGTTCTATAGCACCGCTATCCGTCACCTGCCTGAGGCCTTTCTTTTCGATAATTGCATCGGCGTCACCTTCGCCCTGCCACATGGCATTAAAAACCTGCTTGGCAAGCTTGCCGGAAATCGTATCGTCACTGATACGTTTGATCATGTCGCCCAGCATTTCTGCAGTGACCGAGCTTGCTGTAATTTCCAGGCCTGCCTTGTTAAGCGCGCCCATCAGATCTCCCATCACCCAGCTTGCTGTCAGCTTCGTCTCCCCACCAGAAATCTTCTGTACACACTCGAAATAATTCGCCAACTCATGACTAGCCGTCAACACATCGGCCTCATAGGGCGTCAAACCGAATTGACTGATGAATCGCTTCCGCTTGTCATCCGGCAACTCCGGCAAGGTCCTGCGCACTTGCTCGATATAGTCATCATCCAGCGTCACTGGCAGCAAATCCGGGTCCGGGAAATAGCGATAGTCAAAGGCTTCTTCCTTACTGCGCATGGGTCGTGTCTCATCCTTGACCGAATCATAGAGGCGCGTCTCTTGCGTAACACTCCCACCGTTTTCGAGCAATTCAATTTGGCGCTCAACTTCAATATTGATGGCCCGCTCAACGAAACGGAATGAATTGAGATTTTTTATTTCGGTACGGGTACCCAACGTAGTTTCACCCAGCGATCGAACCGAGACATTCGCATCGCATCGGAAAGAACCTTCCTGCATATTGCCATCAGAGATTTCCAGATAGCGAACCAGGGCATGAATTTTTTTCATGTAGGCAACCGCCTCCTTGGCCGACCGCAACTCCGGCTCGGACACAATCTCCAGCAAAGGGGTACCAGCACGATTCAGGTCTACCCCAGTGCAACCCTGGAAATCCTCATGCAAGGATTTACCCGCATCCTCTTCAAGATGCGCCCGGGTAACACCTATTGTTCTGGATTCACCATCTTCAGGGTGGATCTCCAGGCGCCCCTGACCCACGATAGGCAGATCAAGCTGGCTGATCTGATACCCCTTGGGTAGATCAGGATAGAAATAATTCTTGCGCGCAAAAACAGAACGCATGGTAATTTCGGCATTGATGGCTAAACCAAATTTAACTGCCATACGCACCACTTCACTATTGAGCACCGGCAATACACCCGGCATACCTAAATCAACGACACATGCCTGGGTATTGGGGTCCGCCCCGTAAGTGGTTGATGCTGAAGAAAATATCTTGCTTTTCGTGGCAAGTTGAGCATGAATTTCGAGACCGATCACAGTTTCCCAGTTCATATCATAAATTCAGGGCAAAGAGAAAAGAGGAAAGATACAAGTTAAAAGCCAGGCTTGCTTCATCTGCTTTCCTGCTTGTATCTATTTTCTGACCATTAATTATCATGAAAAACCCTCCGGCATTTGTTTATGCCAGTCCGTCTCCTGCTGATATTGATGGGCAATATTCAATAACTGCTCTTCCTTGAAATAAGCACCGATAATCTGCATACCTACTGGCAAGCCATCGCTGAAACCACAGGGAATTGATATGGCCGGTAGACCAGCGAGATTGGCCGCAATGGTGTAGATATCAGATAAATACATCTGGATGGGGTCATCAAGCTTATCACCTACCGGAAATGCTGTTGTAGGGGTCGTCGGTCCAATGATGACGTCCACCCCGGCAAAGGCACGCCTGAAATCATCACTAATCAGTTGGCGTAACTTCTGGGCCTTGAGATAATAGGCATCATAGTATCCGGCCGACAAGGCATAGGTTCCGATCATAATGCGGCGTTTGACTTCAGCGCCAAAACCTTCGCCCCGCGAACGCTTGTAGAGGTCCATGAGATCAACCGGCTCCTCACAACGATAGCCATAGCGCACACCATCAAAGCGAGACAAATTCGAGGAACATTCGGCCGGTGCGACGACATAGTAAGCTGGCACCGAGAGCATGCTATTGGGCAGACTGACTTCTACGATGGTAGCGCCCATTTTCTCGAACTGCTGGATGGCCTGCTCAACCCGGTCACCAACAACTGAATCAAGACCTTCGCCAAAAAACTCTTTGGGAACGCCGATTTTTAGACCATCAATACACTGATTCAGCCCTGCGCAATAATCAGGAACCGCCTGATCAATACTGGTCGAATCCTTTTCGTCAAAACCCGCCATCACATTCAGCATCAGTGCGGCATCTTCCGCCGTATAGGTCAGCGGGCCACCCTGATCGAGGCTGGAAGCAAAGGCGATCATGCCGTAACGAGACACTCGACCATAGGTCGGCTTCAGCCCCGTCAATCCACATAGTGCAGCCGGCTGGCGGATCGAGCCACCCGTATCGGTCCCGGTCGCCCCTAGCGCCAGGCGCGCAGCGACTGCGGCGGCTGAACCCCCGGAAGAACCGCCGGGTACCTTTGTGCTATCCCAGGGATTGCCGACAGCCCCATAAAAACTGGTTTCATTGGAAGAACCCATCGCGAACTCATCCATATTGGTCTTACCCAGCATGACAGCACCGGCATTTTTAAATGACGCGACAACAGTCGCATCATAGGGCGCAATAAAATTATCCAACATACGCGATGCACAGCTTGTCTTGACACCATCAGTACAGAAAATATCCTTGTGAGCGATAGGTATGCCAGTCATGGGAGCAGCTTCACCAGATTGCAATCGTCGGTCAGCCTCTCTGGCATCCGCCAGTGCCAATTCCTCCGTTACCGTGATAAAACAGTTCAACTGCGCATTGTAGCGATTGATTCTTTCCAGGCATTGGCGAGTGAGCTCCACACTGCTGAATGTTCCCTGATGAAGCCCGTCAGACAATGAGGCTATGGTTTGCTTATACATTTAATTTATCTTTTATATTCAACAACTAATCGTAGACAATAGTGATCAAAATAAATGGCTGATTACTCGATAACCCGAGGCACCAGATAGAGTCCCGCCTCCACCTGGGGGGCAATCGACTGAAATTTTTCCCGCTGATTGACTTCGCGCACCTCATCTTCTCGTAAGCGCTGAACAGCATCTAACGGATGCGCCATAGGCGTGACATCAACCACATCAGCACTGTCCATCTGCTCCACAAACTTCAGGATATCCGTTAAACTACAGGTGTATGCCCGGATATCCTCCTCACTAACTGCCAGTCTGGCAAGATGCGCAATCTTCTCTACATCACTTCGGTCCAACGCCATGCTGCTCTCCGCATTGATTTAAGGAATCTCTGATCAAGTCTGGGGTTCCTTAACATTTATAACAATTTACCGATACAACTATTTAGACACATAATAACGATACGACGTATAAGATGCTTGCCCAAAATCCTACCCACTGCTAGAGTGTCTCGCGTCATTTGGTAAAGGGACACAACCCATGTTTTTAAAACGTTTGCGTGGTTTATACTCCAATGATCTTTCGATCGATCTGGGTACAGCCAACACTTTAATCTATGTTCGCGACCAGGGCATTGTACTGAATGAGCCCTCCGTTGTCGCGATCCGCCAGGAGTCAACATCCGGTGGACAGCGCTCTGTGGCGGCCGTGGGCACCGAGGCAAAGCTAATGATCGGACGCACCCCGGGCAATATCAAGGCTATCAGGCCATTGAAGGACGGGGTCATCGCCGACTTTACCGTCACAGAAAAAATGCTTCAGCATTTTATCCGTAAAGTTCATGAAAATAAATTTTTTCGTCCCAGTCCCCGGGTCCTGGTCTGTGTACCCTGCGGCTCAACGCAGGTTGAACGGCGCGCCATCAAGGAATCGGCCGCTGGCGCTGGCGCCCGGGATGTCTACCTGATTGAGGAACCCATGGCAGCAGCTATCGGCGCAGGCATGCCGGTTGCCGAAGCCAGCGGATCAATGGTACTGGATATTGGCGGTGGCACCACCGAGGTCGCAGTGATCTCACTCAATGGCATTGTGTACGCCGCCTCAGTCAGAATAGGTGGTGACCGCTTTGATGAAGCCATTATCGCCTATATTCGACGTAATTACGGCAGCTTGATTGGGGAATCAACAGCCGAAGCCATCACGCACAAGATTGGAGCCGCATATCCTGGCAATGAAATCCGGGAAATGGAAGTCCGCGGCCGTAATCTCGCTGAGGGCGTGCCACGGACCTTCACACTCAATAGCAACGAAATTCTCGAGGCTCTACAGGAACCCTTATCAGGCATTGTTGGTGCGGTGAAGACTGCACTGGAACAAACGCCACCCGAACTGGGCGCCGATATTGCAGAACGTGGCCTGGTGCTAACCGGTGGTGGGGCGCTGCTAACCGATCTTGACAAGCTACTCTCAGAGGAAACCGGGCTGCCTGTTATCATTGCGGAAGACCCGCTGACCTGTGTGGCCAGAGGTGGCGGCAGAGCCCTGGAAATGATCGACGAACACAGCGGAGACGTATTTGCCGTTGAATAGATAAAAGCCCCCGCTTAAAGAGCCTGTGACTTATTCGTGAAATGGTGGCTGAAACAGCCCAACCCTGTATTGCACCCCAAGGGCACTTCCTTCGGGCGAAAATCTTGTCAATTGCATTACCCACGGTTTTCGCCTTGATCTGAAAAATTTCATCTCTTCATCCATCCATTCCAGATTAATCAGAAGTTCCTTAATAAAGTGGATTACAGGCACGACTATTCATAATAAGATAGGTGATCGTTAAAACTGCCCCACAGGCGCATATGCGTAATCACACCATCAGCAATATCCTTGCAGGCCATAAACAGCTGTCGAGAGGTGTAGTATAAAACCTCTATTTGCCCATGGTCCCTCAACATCACTACGGCTTGCAATGTTAACGCTGCTGTCCGTAGCGATGATGGTGCTTGATCACCGCGAAAACCACATGGACTCCATCAGGTCATTCCTCTCGGTCATTGTTTACCCCATCCAGTCTCTGGTCAATCTCCCTCGCGAATCAGGATACTGGCTATCAGAAAATATTACGACCCGCCAGGCCTTACAGGAAGAAAATACCAGCCTGCATGCCCAGGGACTCCTGATGAAATTTCGCCTTCAAAAACTGGAAACCCTCAAGGCGGAAAACAGCAGACTGCGACAACTGCTCGATTCATCCTCAAAAGTGGAAGAGCGGGTCATCATCGCGGAGTTACTTTCAGTCGACATGGCACCTTTTTCACGCCGCGTCATTCTGAACAAGGGTAGTCTCGATGGTGTCTATGTTGGACAGGCAATCCTGGATGCTGATGGCATCCTGGGACAGATCGTTAGAGTAAACCCCATCACCAGCACCGCTATGCTGATCACGGATCCAAGCCATGCACTACCGGTTGCCGTCAATCGTAATAGTTTGCGTGCCATTGCCTTGGGAACCGCCAAGTCAAACCGTCTGAAAATATCCCACATTCCCAATAATGCTGACATCAAAGTGGGCGATCTTTTGATTACATCCGGCCTGGGTGGCCGATTTCCCGCCGGCTATCCCGTTGCTATTATCAGTGAGATCAAGCGCAATCCTGACCTACCCTTCGCTGTCATTTACGCAGAACCTATAGGCAACCTGGAAAGTAGTCGCGAAGTCCTGATTGCCTGGACTGCCCCAGAGGCGAATAGCACCCCTGTGGCATTATCTTCTGACCCAACAACAGCAGAACAGGACGAATGAACATGCGTACCCGACAGGGCGGCTGGATAGTATTCACAACTTTTATTGCGGCATTCGTCCTTACCATCGTACCCATGCCCGACTGGATCGTCCTGTTACGCCCGGAATGGGCAGCATTGGTGCTGATATATTGGTGTATGGCCCTTCCCCAGCGTATCGGTGTTGGCATTGGATGGATAACGGGACTGTTTGTTGATGTGCTACGCGACGGATTATTGGGACAACATGCCCTCGCCTTTGGTTTTATCGCCTACGTGACGCTGCACCTTCATCGTCGGGTGCGCGTTTTCCCAATTTGGCAACAAGCGGCTAGCGTCCTGATTCTAATCATCCTGGAACAGATGTTGATATTGTGGGTTAAAGGTATTTCAGGGCAATCGCCCCAGTCGTGGACATATTGGCTACCGTCAGCAACCAGTATGTTGATATGGCCGCCCGTTTTCATACTACTACGCAAGATTCGACGCTACTACAGAATCACCTGAATCATTCGAATAATCATTGCATGCGCCTAACAATTAAAGATCATATCCGTGAAAGCAGACTCTTCAACGAGCGCGCGGCCATTGCATTCATATCCACGCTGCTACTTCTCCTGATTGTTGTTGCACGTCTTGTTTATTTACAAATTTTCAGTCATGAACATTTCGCCACTTTGGCCAATGAAAACCGCATTAATATCAT
Source organism: Gammaproteobacteria bacterium (assembly GCA_003230085.1). Taxonomy (GTDB): domain Bacteria; phylum Pseudomonadota; class Gammaproteobacteria; order SZUA-140; family SZUA-140; genus SZUA-140. The sequence goes on along the minus strand of QIGV01000144.1, from coordinate 7,388 downwards.
CGCCATCCCTCCAACCCGAGGTTTGATTTACGATAGAAACGGCGTATTGCTAGCACAAAACCTGCCATCATTCAGCCTTGAGATCGTCCCGGAACAGATCAAGGACATGGAAACTACCCTCTCTGAGCTACAGAATCTGGTTGCCCTCTCTGAAAGTGACATTCTAAAATTTCGTAAGTTGTTGCGCCAAAAACGATCTTTTAACAGCATCCCTCTAAAATTCCATCTCAATAGCGAGGAAGTGGCACGTTTTGCCGTCAACCGCTATCGTTTCCCAGGTGTTGATATTGAGGCGCGCTTAATACGGAATTATCCTCTAGGCAAACTCGCCGTACATGCCATCGGCTATGTGGGTCGCATCAATGTAGAGGAATTACAAATCCTTGACCCCGCAAACTACAGTGCAACAAGATTTATCGGTAAAACGGGCGTAGAGAAATACTACGAGGACATACTGCATGGCAAAGTGGGTTATAAAAATGTAGAAACTAATGCACTCGGGCGTATCTTGCGCGAAGTAAACCGCACACCGCCCACGCCAGGACAGGATATTTTCCTGACTATCGATATCAATCTTCAGAAAATAGCTGAAAAGGCCCTGCAAAACAGGCGTGGTGCTATTGTTGCCATATCCCCCGAAACCGGAGACATACTCAGTCTTGTCAGCATGCCGGGATATGACCCGAATCCCTATGTCATTGGTATTGATTCAAAAGCCTATTTTAAGCTGCAAAGCTCTCCTGATAAGCCTTTATTCAATCGTGCCCTACAGGGTCAATATCCGCCAGGATCGACAATCAAACCCTTTATCGGTCTTGCCGGGCTGGAATACGAAAAGCTAAATATCAATACCACATCCTATTGCCCAGGCTGGTTTTCACTCGAAGGCGACGATCATAAATACCGTGACTGGAAAAAGGGTGGGCATGGCAAAACGGATCTTGACAAGGCAATTGTTGAGTCATGTGATGTCTATTTTTACGACCTTGCCCTGACCCTTGGCATTGATCGCATTTACGAATTTCTGAACAAATTTGGTTTTGGACGCAGAACCGGTATTGATCTTAATGGTGAAGCAAGCGGCTTGCTGCCGTCTCAACAATGGAAGCGCAACAATCGAAATGAACCCTGGTATACCGGTGAAACATTGATCACCGGTATTGGGCAAGGCTATCTCTTGGCTACGCCGCTGCAATTGGCAACGACGACTGCGACACTGGCAAATCGTGGCATCAAAAAGCAGCCACATATACTTTATGCGGCGCACACCCCTGGCAGTGATAACTTAGTCACTTTGAACCCAGTCACACTGGAAACCATTAAACCCGAAAACCCCGAACACTGGGAACAAATTATCACCTCTATGAAACGGGTCGTCCATAGTATACGAGGCACCGCACATGGCATTACCCGTAAGACGCACAGCATAATCGCGGGAAAAACAGGCACAGCACAAGTTTTTGGCATCAAGCAGGATGAAAAATACGTCAAGGAAGACATTGCCGAGCGCCTGCGAGACCATGCCCTGTTTATCGCCTTCTCACCACCGGAGAATCCACGAATTGCCGTCGCAGTCATCGTTGAAAATGCTGGCAGCGGAAGTGCTGCAGCGGCGCCGATCGCCGGCAAGATCATCGATTATTACCTGAATTCTATCGAATCATGAAAATCGCCACTCATCGCACCCGCAGACGCTGGGGAGACCGGCGTGGGTCACGCATCTTTGTTCGTGGGCTGCATCTTGATATCCCTTTGGTGCTGGCCTTATTTACTCTGTCTATGCTGGGCTTAGCCATCCTCTATAGCGCTAGTGGCCAAAATATAGAAATGGTCAACCGACAGATTTTCCGCCTTGGCGCCGCATTTACTGTCATGTTTCTGGTGGCGCAAGTACCGGCGCATCATATGGAGAAGTGGGCGCCCTGGATATTTGCCATGGGACTTGCGTTATTGATAGCTGTCATATTTTTTGGTGAAACAGGGAAGGGGGCGCAACGGTGGCTGGACCTGGGAATTTTCAAATTCCAGCCCTCGGAGATCATGAAAATTGCCGTGCCTATTATGGTTTCCTGGTATTTCGCCGAGCATCCATTGCCACCCTCAACAAAAAACCTGTTTATGGCATCCCTTATGATTATTGTTCCGGTAGTACTCATCGCAATACAACCTGACCTGGGCACCTCTCTGCTGATCGCAGGCTCGGGCGTTTTCGTACTATTACTTTCGGGAATCCGCTGGCGTTTGGTTATCCGTTTTATATTTCTGGTCGCGGCCAGTGCACCACTACTGTGGTATGGCCTACACGATTATCAGCGCGCGCGCGTCATAACATTCCTCAACCCTGAAAATGACCCCCTCGGCTCTGGCTACCATATTATCCAGTCAAAAATTGCCATAGGATCTGGAGGTTTGTATGGCAAGGGATGGTTCAACGGAAGTCAATCACAACTGGAGTTTCTGCCTGAAAGGTCCACCGATTTTATTTTTGCGGCATTTGGCGAGGAATTCGGATTCTTCGGCATCATGTTGTTACTCGCCCTGTATCTTTTCATCATTGCACGCGGCTTGTATATTGCCAGCCAGGCTCAGGATACTTTTACACGATTGCTGGCCGGCAGTCTGATTCTTACTTTCTTCGTTTACTTTTTTGTTAACATCAGCATGGTCACTGGTTTATTGCCTGTGGTCGGTCTGCCGTTACCGATGATCAGTTATGGTGGTACATCCATGGTCACAATTATGGCATCTTTTGGTATTCTGATGTCTATACACACGCACCGAAAATTATTATCAACCTGACCCATAAGGAAATATAATAACGCTATGCGCCTGGCATTCCATATTTTCATCTCAACTCTACTCAGCCTGATACCTATTGTGGCAATGAGTGAAAACACAACCACTGCACATCGACCCGAGGTCCAGAAATTCATCAATCTTATGGTTAAGCGTCATCACTTTCAGAAAGCCGAGCTAAGCCAGGTATTTAATCAAGTCAACAAACGTCAGAAAATTATTGATGCAATCACCCGTCCTGCCGAAAGCAAACCCTGGCATCAATATCGGCCAATATTCATTACTCAGAAACGCATTCAGGGTGGTATTGATTTCCGAAGCAAGTACGCACAAACACTACAACGTGCCGAGGAAACTTATGGCGTGCCCGTAGAAATCATTACTGCCATACTAGGTGTAGAAACTTACTATGGTAAGCACAAGGGTAATTACAAGGTGATGGATGCCCTGACAACGCTGGCATTTGATTATCCCAAGCGTGGCAAATTTTTTCTTGGTGAGCTGGAACAATTTTTATTACTGGCCCGCGAAGAAAATCTTGAGCCCCTATCAATCAAAGGCTCTTATGCTGGTGCTATGGGATATCCCCAGTTTATTTCCAGCAGCTTCCGTCATTATGCGGTTGATTTTAGCGGTGACTCTCACCGGGACATCTGGAACAATGTTGATGACGCGATTGGTAGTGTTGCAAATTATCTCAGCCGCCATGGCTGGCAGCGCGATCAGGCCATTGCCTTTCCAGCCCATATCACAGGTGATACCTATAAGACATACCTCGACAAAGGAATCAAACCACATACAACTATCAAGAAATTCGGAGAAAGTGGTGTAAGCATCGATACTGAACTACCCACCACGCAAAAAGCCAGCTTGATTGCCCTGGAAAACCGTTCCCAACCGGAATATTGGTTGGGATTAAATAATTTCTACGTCATAACCCGTTATAATCATAGCCCCCTGTATGCGATGGCTGTCTACCAGCTCAGCCAGGAAATACAGCAGCAAGGTGATCAGGAAACTGTTGGCTTTAAAACTGAATAATTTGTGATGGTATGATGAAAATCGCAAACACGTTTTCCAGACAGATTTTCTTAATGTGGAGGCTCATTGCACTCAGCATTCTGATTGCCGGCTGTGGCAGTCTACCAGGCCACTCAACATCACCCCGGAATGACAGTGCCCCTGCCTATTCAGTCAAGCTCGACTCAATTCCAAATGCGGTGCCACGACTGGAACCACGTAGCAAATACGGTAACCCGTCTTCCTATGTTGTCTACGACAAACGTTACCATGTTATGGCAGATAGCATAAACTACAAGGAACGGGGCATTGCCTCATGGTACGGAACGAAATTTCATGGTAAAAAAACATCTACTGGTGAACCGTATAATATGCTTGCCATGACAGCTGCCCACAAAACACTGCCATTGCCAACCTATGCCGAAGTCACCAACCTTGAAAACGGGCGCCAGATCATCGTCAGAATCAATGATCGCGGACCTTTCCTGGATAATCGTATTATCGACCTATCGTATGTGGCAGCAGCAAAACTGGGTATACTGGATAAAGGGACAGGCACTGTCGAAGTAAGGGCAATTGACCCGGTTGAACATTTGCGCAAGAAAATAAATGCCGCGCCAGACATCACACAGGCAGCACTTCCTGGCAAGACCAAGTCAACTCCACAATTAGATAAAAGTCATCTCTATCTCCAAATAGGCGCCTTTTCAAACCGTACTAATGCGGAAATTCTGGGCGCGCGCCTGGAGAGCCTCTCACCAGGTAAAATTCATATCATACATCGCGAAAACTCCCAACGGCCGCTTTATCAAGTACACATGGGGCCTTTCTACAGCAACCATGAAGCGCTCAAGATGACGGAGCAATTGCTTGCCATGGGGCTCGGCGAACCGCATACCATCACTTATCGGGATGATTTCGCGCTGGAAATACCGCCCTCCAGTGCTTCGTTACAGCAAAATTAGGCCTGTGGAACAAGATTAATATTTTACCGGGCACCTTATGGATATTATTGAGTTAGAATACCTGAGAACCTGCCGGGCTGAGGATAAACCTATTATGGCCTTCCTTATATCCGGCAGGTTCCAACGACAATATTTTTTGGCCAGCTAGGGAATTACTGAATGCAGATTTTTAATGGGACATGCCGGTATAAAACTGACTCGGATAGTATCGATAAACCCGGCCCTCCGGGTTGGGTTCAAAAATATTTTCCCGTAGCAAAGCACTTTGCCAAAGCCCGCACACATGTCATCCTTTGCGTTACTACTGCCATTTTTATGGTCGTAGGAACGTTTCAAACGTCAAGCTTACAGGCTGCGCCTACCCCTGCACCTCCTGAAATCGGCGCCCGCGCCTATCTCCTGCAAGATTTCAACAGTGGTCAACTGCTAGCAGAAAAAAAAATCCATGAGCGTATGGAGCCAGCCAGTCTGACCAAACTAATGACGGCCTATATCGTTTTCAGTGAACTGGAATCCAACAATATCAAACTGGACGATATGGTACTGATCAGTGAGGCCGCATGGAAAATGACTGGCTCGCGCATGTTTATAGAAGTCAACAAGCGGGTTTCGGTTGAGGACCTCCTGCAAGGCATGATCATCCAGTCTGGTAACGATGCGAGTGTTGCGCTTGCAGAACATGTCGCAGGTAGCGAGGACGCATTCGCCTCATTGATGAACAGCTATGCCATCAACCTGGGAATGAGCGCTACAAACTTTATCAACAGCACTGGCATGCCAGACTCTGAGCATTATACGACTGTCAATGACCTGGCAATCCTGACCCGTGCTCTGATCAAAAATTTTCCGCAATACTATAAATGGTACTCGGTACGTGAGTTTACATTCAACGGCATTACGCAACCCAACCGCAACAAACTTTTGTGGCGTGATAAATCCGTCGACGGCGTCAAGACCGGGCACACGAAATCCGCCGGCTACTGTCTAATCGCATCGGCGAAACGCGATGATATGCGTTTAATATCCGTTGTCCTGGGAACCAAAAGTGAGAACGCCCGTGCACAGGAAAGTCAAAAACTGTTGAATTATGGTTTTCGTTTCTATGAAACCCGCCGTCTCTATGCCGCCAATGAGGCACTGACAACAACACGCATCTGGAAAGGTGAGGTGGAACAACTACCTCTTGGCCTGACTGAAGACCTGTTTGTTACAGTCCCTCGCGGCCAGTTCGACAATCTGGATAAGCGTATGGACATCAACGCACTCATTATGGCGCCTGCAGCAAAAGGTCATCAATACGGCACGGTTGAAATAAGTCTGGAGGGAGGAGACATAGCCATACGTCCCTTGGTGGCATTGCGTGATCTTGCAGAAGGCGACCTTGGCCAGCGCCTCATGGACGAAGTACAACTATTATTCGAATAGCCATGTCCATTATCTATCTCAATGGCGATTTTATGCCCGATACAGAGGCCATGATTTCGCCCCTGGACCGCGGTTTCATTTTTGGCGATGGCGTCTACGAGGTCATCCCCGTTTACAATGGTCACCTATTCCGAATTTCAGAACACTTGAGGCGCCTTGACAATAGCCTACAAGGGGTGCGTATTCCTCAGCCCTACAGTCACGAACACTGGACCGGGATCATGCATCAACTAGTTGAACGTAATCAAGGGCGGAATCAATCGCTTTATATACAGATAACGCGGGGTGTCGCCAAACGTGATCATGCCTTTCCTGCCAAAATAACACCCACGGTATTTGCCATGAGCACCCCTCTTGAACCCCTTGCAGATAAAATTCGGACATCCGGTATATCTGCCGTAACCCTGGCAGACAACCGTTGGGAAAATTGCCACTTGAAAACCATTGCCCTACTGCCCAATATTCTATTACGTCAGCAGGCTTTGGATGCAGGAGGATCCGAGGCAATCCTGATCCGCAATGGCGAGGTCACCGAGGGATCAGCCAGCAACCTGTTTATGGCTAAAGACAGTTGCATCATGACACCGCCCAAAGGACCACGCCTGTTACCAGGCATCACCCGTGATTTGATCGTGGAATTGGCACATGAGAATAAGCTGTCCATAAGCGAAACTAATTTTACGCCTGACGAACTTGCCGCAGCAGATGAAATCTGGCTAACAAGTTCTACCAAGGAAATTCTACCCGTCACACAGTTGGACGGTGTAGCAGTTAATGATGGACTCCCCGGTCCGCTGTGGCGACAAATGACTACGTTATTTCAGTCCTACAAGGAAAGCTATTCTGAACCTGTGGCATAATCCTTGATTCGTTGGATGGGAGTGCGCCGAGAGTGTGATTAAGACAGTAGCGATGACGGAAAATAATGATACTCTGCTCGAATTTCCCTGTGACTTCCCAATCAAAGCGATAGGTAAGTCTTGCGAAAACTTTGACGCTATGGTCTTCAATCTGGTGAGTCCCCACGCCCCTGATCTGGGCGAGGGAGCCATTATCACCCGAACTAGCGCCCAGGGAAATTACCTCTCGGTGACTGTCATGGTGCGCGCCACCAGTCGTGAACAACTGGATACCATATACCGTGAGCTGACGGCCTGCGAGCAAATTATGATGGTTTTTTAG
>QIGV01000019.1 GCA_003230085.1 Gammaproteobacteria bacterium | reverse complement strand
CACCAATAGACATCATCTTCCTTGCTATCAAAAACCCATCTCATGCTGGTGATGGCCCCCAGCAGATAGCCAGCGCTGGCGTGCTGAATACCTTTGGGTTTGCCGGTAGACCCGGAAGTGTAGAGAATAAATAGAGGATGTTCCGAGTCGACCCACTCTGGTTCACAGGTATCACTGCAATCCTGTATGGCATCGGACCACCAGATATCGCGGCCTTGTTGCATGGGAACATCGTGGCCGGTACGCTTGAGGACAATCACATTGTCAAGTTTGATGCAGGCATTTGCCAGGGCCTTATCCGTAGCCTTCTTTAGCTCCACGATTTTGCCGCCGCGATGGGCCCCATCTGCAGTAATCAGCAATTTTGCCTCTGCATCTTCTATTCGATCTTTCAAGGCCGCAGCGGAAAAGCCGCCGAATACAACCGAATGGATTGCACCGATGCGTGCACAGGCCTGCATGGCGATAACTGCTTCCGGGACCATTGGCATGTAAATAATGACCCGGTCACCGCTATGAATACCCATTTTTTTCAGGGCATTGGCTAAGCGGCAGGTATCTTGATGTAGTTCCCCATAGCTGATGTGCCGGGAGTCTCCTTGTTCACCTTCAAAGATAATGGCGGTTTTATCACGCTTGTCAGTGAGGTGTCGGTCAAGGCAGTTGAATGAGACATTCATCGTACCATCCGTAAACCACTTGAAAAAAGGCGCATTACTGTCATCCAACGATGTGGTGAATGCTTTTTGCCAGGAGATTTCCTGGCGGGCTTGTGACGCCCAGAATTCAGCGTGATTTTCTTCGGCCTCACGGTGCAATTGACGCACCTGCTCGGCGTTATTGATACTGGCTTGAGAGATAAAATCTTTCGGAGGCTGGAATAGCCGATCTTCTTGAAGAATTGAATCGATATTGACGGTGCTCATAGCGCAAACTCCCGCTTGATAGATGATATTGCTAGAACGGAAATAGTGACATGCGAGGTTGTTTCATCTTTCACATACGTGTCATTTTATACATTATCGGGTGTATTTGATAGACGGATGGCGTAATACGCCATCCTGCTTCAGCGTAACCATGTACTACAGTGATTAAACAGAAGCAATGATAGATTTAAAGAGAGATATTATGCCGCAATGCCGAAATTTACATCGTCGACTGCCGGGATCACAGGCTGGTTATCAAAGATCAGCCTCGACTTTGCTTTTCACGAATTTCATCCAGGGTTTTACAGTCTATGCACAAATTTGCGGTCGGGCGTGCCTCCAGACGGCGAATACCGATTTCTATCCCGCAGACCTCGCAGAAGCCGTAGTCACCACTATCCAGCATCAGTATCGATTCATCAATCTTTTTAATTAGCTTGCGTTCGCGGTCGCGGGTACGCAACTCCAGTGCAAATTCAGATTCCTGGCTTGCCCGGTCATTGGGGTCAGGAAAGTTGGCAGCTTCATCCTGCATGTGATGCACGGTCCGCTCTACTTCATCGAGCAATTCGTGCTTCCAGTTTCCAAGGAGTCCCCTGAAATGTTCGATCTGTTGGGCGCTCATGTATTCCTCGCCACGCTGCTCTTGATAGGGGGCGATTGTACCCATTTCTATTGACGAAGATTTTCCGGTGGGGGTCTTTTTCCTAGTCGCTGTTTTTTTGGCCACAGGTTTTTTTACCGCGGTTTTCTTCTCGGCACTCTTGGCCTTGGCCTTGACTGTTTTCTTGGTTACAGCCTTCTTGGTGACTGCTTTTTTCTGAGCAGCCTTTTTCTTTGCAACCGCCATATGATTCTCCAGCTAAAGCACAACGAATAAAAAATAAGCGGGTATTTATACCAGAATGCTAATTGAGAAACAACAAAGTAAATTCAGGGCGTAAAATATTTGCCTGTCGCTGTTTTGAACATCAGCGCGTAATCGTTTATTGTATTACATCGTATTGCAATTATAAGTTTATAACTCATTGTATTATATTGATTAATCATGGATTATGGGAGGATTCTGGTTTGAGTAGACTAGTAGCGCTGATTTTTGATGTGGATGGCACACTGGCGGATACAGAAAGAGATGGACATCGAGTTGCTTTTAACCTTGCCTTTGAAAGAGCCGGACTTGAATGGCATTGGTCGCAAACTTTGTATGGAGAATTATTAGCCGTCGCCGGTGGCAAAGAACGGATGTGCCACTATATAGAGCAATATTGTCCCGCAGATGGCCAGGCGGAGGCGCTAAAGGCGTTAGTGCCAGCCCTGCATGCTGACAAGACACGCATCTATGAGCAGATGCTGGGGCAGGGGGGCATTACTCTGCGACCGGGTGTTAAACGCCTGCTGCTTGAGGCGCGTGAGGCGGGCATTCGCCTCGCAATCGCAACGACAACAACCCGTGCTAATGTGATCGCACTGCTCGCTAATAACCTGCCCGAAAATGCTGTCGGATGGTTTGACGTGATAGCCACAGCCGATGAAGTTGAAGAAAAAAAACCGTCTCCGCTTGTCTATCAATATGCGCTTTCCGAACTGGGCCTGAAGGCGGAACAATGTTTGGCCTTTGAAGATTCTGAAAACGGCATTCGTGCAACCCGGGCAACACCGCTGAAAACCATTATTACAGTGAATGATTATACTTGTGATGGTAGCTACAGTGATGCTGCTTTGGTGCTCGACCATTTGGGCGAGCCAGATCTACCATTTCATGTGCTGGATGGAGAGCAGCAGGCGCAGGTGCCTTCAACGCAGCATTATCTGGATATTGAACTGGCAAAGAAACTGTGCCAATGAGTGAGTCCGTCCCTCCAGGTATTGCTGACCGCATGACGGATATTCAACCGTTCCATGTCATGGATATTCTCTCACGGGCGCGGCTTCTTGAATCGCAGGGGCGTTCGGTTATCCATATGGAAATTGGTGAACCCGATTTTGCTACGCCTCAGCCTGTGGTTGATGCGGCGATTACCGCCCTGAAGGCTGGCAGGACACATTACACCCCGGCGACGGGTCTGTCGGCGTTACGTACTGCTATCTCAGGCTATTACCGGGATAGTTATGGCCTTGAAATTGACCCGCGGCGGATTGTGGTCACCCCCGGTTCATCCGGTGCACTGCTACTGGCCCTGGGCGTGTTGATCAATCCTGGTGAGCAGGTATTGATGACTGATCCCGGCTATCCCTGCAACCGTCATTTCGTCAGATTACTGGAAGGGGAGGCTGTCAGTATTGCTGTGGATGCGAGCACGGGGTACCAGTTAAATGCAGCGCATATCGAGCGACATTGGCGAGCGCACAGCAAAGCGGTATTACTGGCATCTCCTGCAAACCCTACCGGCAGTATCATACGAGATGACTCCCTGCGTGAGATCGTTGAGACTGTCAGTCGTCTGGGCGGGGCGCTCATTATGGATGAAATTTATCATGATTTGATCTATGGGGATAAGGTTCAGAGTGCCCTGAATTTCTCCGACGAAGTATTTGTGGCCAACAGTTTTTCAAAATATTTTAATATGACGGGATGGCGTATTGGCTGGCTGGTGGCGCCGGAACGTTATGTGACACATATCGATCGGCTTGCCCAGAATATATTTCTGGCGGCCTCAACACCGGCGCAATATGCTGCATTGAAAGCCTTTGATGCTGAAACGCTTACGCAGTTAGAGCAGCACCGCCAGGAACTGCAGGAAAGGCGTGATTACCTGCTACCTGTCCTGCAAAATATCGGATTCGGTATAGATGCGATCCCGGAAGGCGCTTTCTACCTCTATGCCGATTGCGCCAGGTTTACAACGGACAGTTTTGCCTTTTGTCGTGATCTGCTGGAAAAAGTCGGGGTAGCCATCACCCCGGGTTGTGATTTCGGGCAGCACCTTGCTGAAAGCCACGTGCGTTTTGCCTATACCACGGCGATGGAAAATCTCCAGGAGGGCGTCAAGCGCTTGAAGGACTACCTGGCGTAGGTAGGAGGAAAAATCTGAGAAAGCGCCTCATTAAGACGGTATAAGTCTGATTGTATTAAGAAAAATAGAAAAAATCGGGGTCAGACTTCGGTTTCTAGTCTATTGAGGGAGCTACAGCCTGGCCTCAGTTTTTTGCGCCAAAAATTTTGTTAAAGATTACCTCAGCTTCGGACGAAAAAAATATATCAGCGAAATATTAAACCTCAGATAATTAATGCCAATTTAACAGCGAGAGCACTACAGGTATGGAACTCTTTGAAGTACACACAAAAATTCTGACGCCTTTTACAGCACAGACGATTGAAACACTAGAGTCTATGGCAAGCTTAAAAGGATCTGCCGGCAAGGCTAATTACGATGATGTTAACGGATTTTCATTTAAGGGATTTGCAGTTGCAGTAGTGGCAAAAACTTATGGATCCATTGAGGGGAAAATTCTTATGCACTACCCCCTTGATACGGCATTAGGTATCAGTAAAAAAATATGTGGCAACATGTTTGGCATGGAGCCTGATATATCCACAATGAATGAAGAAACGACTGAGGCGATTACTGAATTTGCCAACACTATTATCGGTCTGGCAACCCGCGCACTATCAAAATCAAATTTAAAAATAAAATTTAGCCCGCCAATATATATACACGACAAATCAGACATGGATTTAATAATGGATGGAGTAAAAGAAATCATTACCACGCCAATTAATGCTGATGGCGCGGGTGATTTTTATTTTAGTTATCTTCTCCATCATGTAACGGAGTAATTACGATGTTAAGCAAAGAATCTTGTATTATGGTCGTTGACGATATGAAAATGATGCGTCGAGCAATAACTATATATTTAAAATCTCTTGGATACTCTAATATTATTGATGCTGAGAGTGGTGCTGACGCAATCAATAAATATAAATCCAACAAGGTAGATTTCACATTTATGGATATCGTTATGCCAATTAAAGATGGCTATGAAGCATTGCAGGAAATACGCGCATATAATAGTTCAGCCGCAATTGCGATGCTGACATCAGTTGCTGATGAAGAAATATTGTCAAAATGTCTAGCGGAAGGCGCGATTGGGGTGATACTGAAACCACTCACCAAAGAAAATGGCGCAGATAAACTGAAAGCAATACTAGAAAAAATAGCGTAATACGAGAGCAAAACCAGAAAACCGGGGTCAGACTTCAGTTTCTTACATTTTCTTATTCAATAGATAAGAAAATGTAAGAAACTGAAGTCTGACCCCGGTTTTTTACTAAAAGATAACAAAAAGAAAAGCACCCAGCACAAGACGATAGATGACGAATGGCAGCATGCCGATTTTGTCCAGCAGCTTAAGAAAAAAGTGAATGCACAGATAGGCGGTAATCCCGGCGCTGGTGGCACCCATTAAAAAGTCGCCCCAGGGTAGAGCCGCTTCCTCCTTTAGTAGATCCAGCGTCGACAGCAGACCGGCCAGTATGATGACAGGGATAGACAGTAAAAAGGAAAAACGGGCCGCTGCGGGTCGGGTCAATCCCAGCATCAGCCCTGCCGTAATGGTAATGCCGGAACGGGACGTGCCGGGTATCAGGGCAATGGCCTGGGCGATACCGATGAAAAGGATATCCAGTAGACTTAGGGTATGCTCATCCCGCTGACGCTTGCCGCGTGCATCCGCCCACCACAACAGTAACCCGAATCCAATAGTGGCGTAGGCGATCACCAGGGGTGAACGTAGCGAGGTCTCGATGAAATCTTTGAACAGCAGACCGAATATGCCCACAGGGATGGTGCCGAGCAAGACTCCCCAGGCGAGACGGCTCTCCGGCGTGTGCTGGCGTGTCGTGATCGAGCGCGTCCAGTCACGACACATCACAGCCAGTTCATGGCGGAAGTAGACAACAACGGCGCCTAGCGTCCCGACATGGACGGCAACATCAAACGCCAGCCCCTGATCTTCCCATCCTGCCAGTTGAGGAAACAGGATCAGGTGGGCGGAGCTGGAGATGGGTAAAAATTCGGTTAACCCCTGGATCAGGGCCAGGATGAGTTCTTGCCAGATTTCCATAGGGATAATTACAGTTTGCTCGATGCCTTTTCCGAATCGATGAGATTTTCTTTCACGGCCATGGCAGTCGCGCCGGCGACGCTGACCGGAATGGCAATAAAATTAATAAACGGAATGATGGTCAGCGCCAGGGCAGCGCCACCGAAACCCAGGGACAGCAGGCGTTTTTTCTTCAGTATTGTGCGATAGGCCGGAAATAACAGGTTGTGATTGGAAAAGGGGTAATCAATATACTCCAGGGTCAGCATCCAGGCAGCGAAAAGTCCCCACAGGACGGGGGCCAGTATGTTAATGCCCGGGATGAGATAGAGTAACAACAAGGGCAGCGCCCGCAGCAGGAAGTAAATGATCTTACGCCCCTCGCTGAGCAGTGCTGGCCCGATGGACTTGATCAACTCGGACCAATTGGTGGCGGAGGTTTCCCCCGGGTTGTCCAGATGACGTTCTACCGCCTCGGCCAGCAGTCCGTTAAAGGGCGCTGCGATGATATTGGCGGTAAGCAGGCTGATGAAGAAACCGATGATGAGAAAGGTCAAGGCGAATAGCGGCCATAACAACCATTCCAGCCATTGCAACCAGCCGGGCAGTGAGCCCATGAGGTAATCGATAAACTCGCTGAGTTGCATCAGGCCCAGCCAGATGAACAGGCTAAAAAAAATAAAATTGATGAGCATGGGGATCATGACAAAGGCGCGGATGCCTGGCTTGGTAATCAGCCCGAATCCTTGAAAAAGATAAACAGCGCCTCGGGCCGGTTGGGCAATCACAGGATGGACTTCAAGGCTTTGGCGTGATGATCAAAATGCTCACCAATGAATGTCGCAATAAAATAATAGCTATGGTCATAACCAGGTTGGTAGCGTAGTGTTAACGGGTAATCGAACTCTTTGCAAATAGCTTCCAGGCGCTCAGGCATCAGTTGTTCTTTCAGAAAGCAATCTGCATCACCCTGGTCTACCAGTAATAGTAGTTTCTCTGAAGATTGCGGGATCAAGGCGCAGGCATCATAGGCATGCCAGGTTTCTTGATCATCCCCCAGGTAGCTGCCAAAGGCTTTTTGGCCCCATGGGCAGTGGGTTGGTGCGCAAATCGGGGCAAAGGCGGATACCGATCGATAGCGGCCAGGATTTCTCAGGGCGATAGTGATGGCACCGTGGCCGCCCATCGAGTGCCCGGCGATAGACTGACAGTCCGGCGTGACCGGGAAATGTTGCTGAATAATCTGCGGCAGCTCCGATACGATATAGTCATACATATGGTAGTGGGTAGACCATGGTGCTTGCGTCGCGTTGACATAGAATCCGGCGCCACTGCCCATATCCCATGAATTTTCCGGGTCATCGGGGACATTATCCCCGCGAGGACTGGTGTCGGGACAAACGATGGCGATGCCATGACCGGCAGCATAGCGTTGGGCGCCCGCCTTGATCAGGAAATTTTCATCACTGCATGTCAGCCCGGATAGCCAATACAATACCGGCACCTTCTTACCTTTTTCCATGGGGGGTAGATAGATGGAAAAGCGCATCTCGCACTGACAGGACTCGGAGTAGTGCGAAGCGGCCAGTTGGAGGCCGCCGAATATTTTTGTTTTATCCTGGATGGATATTTGATAATCAGTTGTCATGTTGTACGAAAGGCTTTCTATATTAGTAAATCAGAAAATGATGACAGAACGGATACTTTTCCCATCATGCATCAGATCAAAAGCTTTATTGATGTCTTCAAGCCCCATGGTATGAGTGACCATTTCATCGACCTTGATTTCTCCACTCATATAGCGGTCGACATACCCAGGTAGCTGCGAGCGTCCCTTGACGCCACCGAAAGCCGTGCCGCGCCATACTCTGCCGGTTACTAACTGAAAGGGGCGGGTGCTGATTTCCTGGCCAGCGCCAGCGACACCGATGATGATGGATTCTCCCCAGCCCTTATGACAACATTCCAGCGCCGAGCGCATGAGATCAACATTTCCAATGCACTCAAATGAGTAGTCGACGCCGCCATCAGTCAGGTCAACAATGACCTCCTGTATTGGCCTGTCATAGTCCCTTGGGTCGACCATGTCAGTTGCGCCCAGTAATCGCGCCATCTCAAATTTCTCCGGATTAATGTCGACTGCGAGTATGCGTTCGGCACCGGCAATAACGGCACCCTGGATAACACTCAGTCCAATGCCACCCAGTCCGAAGACAGCAACCGATGCGCCGCGCT
The DNA here is from genome assembly GCA_003230085.1 of Gammaproteobacteria bacterium. Lineage (GTDB taxonomy): Bacteria > Pseudomonadota > Gammaproteobacteria > SZUA-140 > SZUA-140 > SZUA-140. Next base: position 17,407 of record QIGV01000019.1, on the reverse strand, counting down.
CCACCTTTGCGGTGTTGAGAACTGCACCAATGCCTGTAGTGACGCCACACCCCATCAGGCAAACCTTGTCCAGTGGTGCCGCCGGATTAATCTTGGCCAGCGCAATTTCCGGTAGCACTGTATATTCAGAGAATGTTGATGTCCCCATGTAATGGAAGATCTCAGCGCCATTGAGGGAGAAACGCGATGTCCCATCCGGCATCAGGCCGCGGCCCTGAGTGGTGCGGATGGCCTGACAAAGATTTGTTTTGCCGGAGCGGCAAAATTTGCATTCACCGCATTCAGGGGTATAGAGGGGGATGACATGATCGCCAGGCTTGACGCTGTGGACGTCCGGTCCTGTTTCCTCAACGATAGCACCACCCTCATGACCGAGTATGGTAGGGAAGATGCCTTCCGGATCCGCCCCGGACAGGGTGAACGCATCCGTATGGCATACCCCTGTGGCTACCATCCGGACCAGCACCTCGCCCTTTTTCGGGCCATCAACATCAACTTCCTCGATGATCAGTGGTTTGTCGGCCTCCCAGGCAATTGCAGCCCGTGATTTCATATCTTGTCTCCGTGTTTGTCATTGTTATCAGAATCCGGTGATGATAAACCAGACTTTACTTTAGTCAAATGCAAGTTGAATTCGTGAGACGTGTAACGTAGAGCGTATAGAGCGAAGTGTGAAGCGAAACAGTAGAAGCGATTAATATTGATGCGTGGTTTTTCTTACGTTTTACATTTCACGGACTCAGATTACATGCTGCGCGCCAGTAGTGCAACGCCATAGGCAGCTTGCTGATGCGCCGCATTTTTTACTGGAACCGATAGTCGTTGTTCCCTCATCTCGGACCAGTACTGATTGCATGAGCCACCACCGACTGAATATACGGTAGTGGGGTAGGGCGCACCCAGTTCTGATAGCAGCTGGTAGCTGCGCGCTTCAACATCAGCGATGCCTTCCAGGATGCCTTGCAGAAATTTGACATCGTCATCCGGACGAGGTGTTAACAGCGGTTGTTTATCAGGATCGTTAATTGGGAAGCGCTCTCCCTGTGATGGCAATGGATAGTAATTTAGCCCCGTAGGTTGTTGCGGGTTCAGTTGTGGCGTCATCGTTTTTAGCTGCTGCTTAGTGAAATATTGCAGGACGACGGCACCGCCGCAATTGGATGCGCCGCCCACGAGCCATTTATCGTGTATCCGGTGGCTGTAGAGGCCATGTTCCCATGAGTTGATATACTGATCAGAGAGCAATTTGATGACCAGGGTGGAGCCCAGGGAAGTCGCAGCCTCGCCGACCTGTTTGGCACCACTGGCCAGAAATGCCGCGACACCGTCTGTGGTACCGGCTACGACAGCTGTATCCGGGTGCAGGCCCAGTTGTTGCCCCACGATCCTGTCAATAGTGCCAATAGCGGTGCCGGGTGAGACCACCCGGGGCAGTAGCCGTTTGTTAATATCCAGCGCATCAAACCAGTCCGGCCAGCACCGCTGACGAACGTCATAGCCTAATTTAAGGCAGTTGTTTTCATCGCTAACGCCATATTGACCGCAAAGTTTGCCGGCGACCCAGTCCGCCTGATGCAGGGCGTAACAGGCCTTTTCCATTCCCGGTTGCTGTTGAAGATAGAGCAATTTGGACAGCGCAGAGGAGGGGCAGTGAACGGGGAATTCTCTGGGTGCGATGGTTGATAGTTTCGTAACTTCATCCCGCGCCCGCATGTCGTGATACATCAGGGCCTGGCACAGCGGCTCACCTCTTTCATCACACAGCAGGATGGTCCCGGAGGTGCCGCCGACGGCGAGGGCACGGATATTTTGTGGCGGGACGTTGGAGGTAAGTTTGTGCAGGAGGATGCTGAGGGTCTCCCACCACATCCAGGGGTCTTGCTCGGTCAGCGAGGGGTCGTCGATAGAGGCCGGCCATGGCGCCGAGAATTCCGCGATCTGGCGCGCCTGTCCGTCTATCGCTATGACGCGACAACCACTGGAGCCCAGATCTATTCCCAGAAATATATCCATGTGCCGGCTACCAAAGTCCCTATGGTAATATCACCGCAGCTTCCTGTGTCCAGGACTCGTCTCGGTAGTCTGCGACAACAGTGGTATAAATGCCACCGCGGACATTGAATTCAGCAGTGACTCGCATGAAATGAGGATTGCAGGCCTGAACCAGATCATCAAGAATCCGATTGGTCACTGCTTCATGAAAGGCACCCTCATCCCGGTAACTCCAAATATACAGCTTGAGGGATTTGAGTTCAACGCAGTGCCCAGCTGGGACATATTCAATATTCATCGTTGCAAAGTCGGGCTGTCCTGTTTTGGGACACAGGCAGGTAAACTCTGGAATGCGAATGCGTATGGTGTAATCTCGCTCAGGCTTGGAGTTTTCAAATATTTCTATAGATTTTGATGGTTTCGATGGCATATTAATTCTCTTGCATTAAGTGATAGTAACTTTACCTTTGATAGCTACAATGTAACCTCATTATTATTAACTAAGTATTTGTTTAATATTTGAAGTCGCTTTAAAAGCCTGTTTTACAGTAGCGATGTCCAATATAAAATAGCAGATTATCCGCTGGTGATCTTGTTTCGAGAGGTATTTTTCCTGTATCTTGAGCCACCATGCGATTAAAGAAAATCAAGCTGGCCGGTTTTAAATCCTTTGTCGACCCCACCACGATAGCGCTGCCCAGCCAACTCATTGGCGTTGTCGGCCCTAATGGTTGCGGCAAGTCCAATGTTATTGATGCCGTGCGCTGGGTGCTGGGTGAGAGTTCAGCCAAAAATTTACGTGGCACCTCGCTGGAAGACGTGATATTCAACGGCTCGTCGGCACGCAAGTCTGTGGGGCATGCCACCGTCGAGCTGATATTTGACAATGTCGATGGCAGGCTGGGCGGGCAATATGCCCAATACAGCGAAATCGGCATCAAGCGCCACCTTTCCCGAGATGGCCAGTCCATCTATTACCTCAATGGTACCCGCTGTCGGCGCCGTGATATTACTGATATTTTCCTGGGTACCGGATTAGGGCCCCGTAGCTATGCCATTATCGAGCAGGGGACAGTCTCGCGTCTGATCGAGGCCAAGCCGGAAGAATTACGGGTGTTTCTTGAGGAAGCCGCCGGCATCTCTAAATACAAGGAACGCCGTCGTGAGACTGAGAACCGCATCCGGGCTGCCAAAGATAACATCAGTCGTCTGAATGATTTGCTGAGTGAACTGGAAAAGCGTATAGCGACCCTTCAGCGCCAGGCCAAAACCGCGGAAAAATACAAGGTTGTCAAGGAGGAGGAGCGTCTCGTCAAGGCACAATTTCTGGCGTTGCGCTGGCAGGTAATGGATGGGGAACTGGCAGAGCAAAACCGTACGATTGCTGCCCGTGAAACATCATCAGAAGGAAAACTTTCAGAATTACGGGCAGTTGAAGCAGAGACAGAGAAACAACGTGAACAACATGGTGAGCTGAATAATGCGTTCAATCATGTCCAGGAAAAATTTTATTCGGTGGGCGCGGAGATTGCGCGTACTGAACAGGCGCTACAACATGCTACCGAAAAACTGCATCAGAACCAGCGTGACCTGGAGGAAGTAGAGCGGACCTGGCAGGAATCACAAGCGCACATCGAAGATGACGTTGGGCAAATCAGTGTGCTCACACAATCCTTGCAGGAAAGCGAACCGGAACTGGAGCTGGCCCGCACAGCTGAGACTGCCTCTGCTGTAGCGCTTACTGATGCTGAACAGTGCATGCAGATTTGGCAGAATGAGTGGGATGCGTTTAACACCCAGTCAGCGGCCCAGATACAGGCAGCAGAAGTGGAGCGTACACGCATCCACCACCTGGAAGAACATTTGCTGCAACTGCGTGATCGTCAATCCCGCCTCAACGAGGAGCTGGGGTTGCTGGATACCGTCTCAGATGAGGAAACACTGGTCACATTAAGGCGCGAGGATCAGGCCTTGTCCCAGGTCGTTAATGAGCAGCAGGGGATTTTGCAATCTCTTGTCACACAGCTTACACAGCAACGAGAGTCCAATAGTCGACTAGTCGAGACGCTGGAGCAGGCACGCCACCGGCTCCAGGAGGTGCAAAAACGCCATGCTGCGCTGGATGCGATGCAGAAAGTCGCGTTGGGCAAGGCGGTAGAAACAGTCAATGACTGGTTGAAGCAGCACAACCTGGCAGATAAAGATCGTCTGGCACAAAATCTCCAGGTTGAAGCGGGTTGGGAGCGGGCGGTAGAGACCGTGCTAGGTTCCTATCTAGAAGCCGTATGTGTGACGGATATTGATGTCGTTGCAAGCCAGGTCGATAGCCTGAAATCGGGCAGCCTGACCGTAATAGATACCCGTGCAGAGACAGCTGTCGCCGACGTTGACTGGGCCGCACCGCTCGCCGGTAAGGTTAGCGCGCCCTGGGATCTGGGCGCGGTACTGGCGGGCATTCATGCAGTAGACACCCTTGATGAGGCGCTGACCTTGCGCTCTCGTCTAAGCCTGAATGATTCTCTGGTTACAAGAGATGGGGTCTGGATTGGCAAAAACTGGTTGCGCGTATCGCGTGAGGTCGACGCAGGGGCTGGCGTGCTGAAACGTGAGAAGGAACTCAAGACCATCACCCAGGCGCTTGCAGATGTCACGGAGCAGCTTGCTGATCTTGAACGTCAGGAGCAGGTTGGCCGGGAACGCAGCCGGACACTGGAAGAGCAGCGCGAAGAGGCGCAGCAGAGCACTGGCGAAGCCAGCCGGCAACTTGCAGATCTGCTGGCAAGGATTGGTAGCCTGAATGCGCGGCTGGGACAAATCAAAGTAAGCCGGCAACGTATGCTGGATGAGATTGAGGAGATCACCTCACGGACCGATAGCGACAAGAAAGAATTATCTGCAGCACGCGCGAGGCTGGAACAGGTTCTCAGCGCAACGGAACATCACGAACCACAACGCGAGAAACTGCTGGAGGGGCGAGATGAGCTGCGCCGCACGCTGGAAGGCAGCCGTGACCAGGCGCGCAATGACCGTGACCGAGCGCGCGAGATCGTGATGCGCAGGGAATCCATGAATACCCAGCTCAAATCCCTGCAGGTGGCCTATGAACGACTGTCCAGCCAACTGGCCAATCTGACCCGGCAACGGGATGAATTACTCCGGGCACTGGAAAACGGCGATGAGCCCATCGTCACGATGAAGAAGCAACTGGAACAAATGCTTCAGCAGCGGCTTGAAGTCGAAACAGACCTGGCAGGTGCCCGGCAGCAAGTGGAATCCTGCGACCATACCTTGAGAGCACTGAATGACCAGCACAACCTGATCGGTCAGGAATTACAGGAAATGCAATCCGCCCTGGAAACTTTTCGCCTGACCAGGCAGGAGTTTCAGGTACGCCGTCAGACCATACAGGAACAACTTACAGAGACCCAGAATAAATTGCAGGTATTGCTCGAAGAAATGCCTGAAGATGCTACCGAAGAAGCCTGGCAGGAAAGAATTGATCAACTTGCACTGAAGATTCAACGTATGGGGGCTATCAACCTGGCAGCTATTGATGAATGTACGGAGCAGTCGGAGCGTAAGGATTACCTCGATGCTCAGCTGGCGGACTTGAACGAGGCCCTGGACACACTGGATAATGCGATTCGCAAGATTGATGGCGAGACACGCAGCCGTTTCAAAGATACCTTTGAACTTGTTAATGATCGGCTCCAGGAATTCTACCCCAAGCTCTTTGATGGAGGAGTGGCGCGGCTTGAGATGACCAGCGATGATTTGCTGGAAGCGGGTATCCAGATATTTGCCCAACCCCCCGGTAAACGACCCGGTAGTATTCACCTGTTATCCGGCGGTGAAAAGGCGCTTACAGCAATCGCCCTGGTCTTCGCCTTGTTCGAGCTTAATCCCGCGCCATTCTGCATGCTCGATGAGGTCGATGCACCATTGGATGATACCAATGCCATACGCTTTTGCCAGCTGGTGAAAGAAATGTCGGATCGCGTGCAGTTTATCGTGATCAGTCATAATAAAATCACCATGGAAATGGCGCAGCAGCTGATCGGTGTCACCATGCATGAGGCCGGAGTTTCGCGCCTGGTGACGGTGGATGTGGATGAGGCAGTGGAAATGGTGGCGGTTTGAAATTCAGAGTAAAGATAAAAGAGTAAAGAATAAAAATTAAAAGATAAAAGTAGTCACCGTAACACTTCTGCTATAGCCTCATCTTGATGGACATTCGTGAACGCATCAATAAGCTCAGGGATGAGATCAATAAGCACAATTATCAATACTATGTTCTGGATGCGCCGCTGATCCCGGATGTGGAATATGACCACCTGCTGCGTGATTTGCAGGCCCTTGAAAGCAAACACCCCGAGTTAATCACTGCGGACTCACCTACCCAGCGGGTAGGGGCGGAGCCACTGGCGGCGTTTGGTACGATACGGCATGAACTGCCGATGTTGTCGCTGGGTAATGCCTTCAGTGAAGATGATATCATTGCTTTCCATCGCCGTGTCACCGAGCGGCTCAACGCTACCGAAGTTCCCTATGTTGCCGAACCCAAGCTGGACGGATTGGCGGTCAGCCTGCGTTACGAGAACGGTATTCTGGTCAGCGGGGCAACCCGAGGTGACGGTAACAGCGGTGAAGATATCACCCGGAATGTCCGTACGATTCCTTCAATACCACTAAGACTGCTGGGCACAGGTACCCCGTCTGTGCTGGAAGTACGCGGCGAGGTCTATATGAGCCGGTCCGGCTTCGCGGCGCTCAATCAGCGCCAGCGCAAGCAGGGTGAGAAAACGTTTGTGAATCCGCGTAATGCTGCAGCCGGCAGTCTGCGCCAGCTAGATCCCAAGGTCACGGCGCAGCGTCCGTTGGCTATATTTTGCTATGGCGTGGGCGTGGTTCAGGATTATCTGATGCCGCAACGACATAGCGAAATGCTGATGCGGCTGAAAAACTGGGGGCTGCGTGTCAGCGAGGAATATCGAGTGGTCAATAATATTTCAGAATGTATTAAATATTACAACGAGATAGAAGCTAAACGCGATATATTAGATTATGATATTGATGGTGTGGTGTACAAGGTTGATCTGTTTCAGCAGCAGGATGCCCTGGGTTTTGTATCGCGTGCGCCACGCTGGGCAATTGCCTATAAATTTCCGGCGCAGGAGGCACTGACAACATTGCAGGCGATTGATATTCAGGTGGGGCGTACCGGCGCTCTGACGCCGGTTGCGCGCCTTAAGCCGGTCTTTGTTGGTGGCGCCACAATCACCAATGCCACCCTGCACAATGAAGACGAGATTCAGCGTAAGGATATACGTGTCGGAGACACCGTCGTCATTCGACGTGCAGGCGATGTGATTCCAGAAGTCGTCAGTGCTCTCAGGGAGCGCCGTCCGGCAGACGCCGTCCCGTTTGAAATGGTGACGGCATGCCCGGACTGTGGCTCTGACGTGATCAGGAACAAGGGCGAGTCGGTGGTGCGGTGCACCGGTGGGCTATATTGTCCAGCGCAGCGCAAGGAGGCCATTAAGCATTTTGCCTCACGCAAAGCCCTGGATATCGAGGGACTGGGTGATAAACTGGTTGACCAACTGGTAGAGCACCAGTTGGTGAGCAATGTTGCTGATCTTTACTCGCTTAACCGTGACCAGCTGATGGAGCTGGAGCGTATGGGGGAGAAGTCAGCGGACAACCTGGTAAAGGCGATCAATGACAGCAAGTCAACAACCCTGGCGCGCTTTCTGTATGCGCTAGGTATTCGCGAAGTCGGGGAGGCGACGGCCCTGTCACTGGCGCGCAATTTTGGGCAGCTTTCTACACTGATGGAGGCCAGTGAGGAGGCGTTGCTATCAGTGCCCGATGTCGGTCCTGTGGTGGCGGCAAATATCCGCGCCTTTTTTCGTCAGGATCATAATCGTGAGGTGATCGAACGTCTTGAAAATGAAGGCGTACACTGGCAGGATTTGACAGAATTTTCGCAGCAAAATTTACCCTTGAAGGGTAAGACCTTTGTGATTACCGGTAAACTGGATGCGATGACCAGAGATGAAGCAAAGGCCTGTTTGCAGGCCCTGGGGGCAAAAGTTTCCGGGAGTGTTTCAAGTAAGACCGACGGTTTGGTAGCGGGTCATGATCCTGGCTCAAAATATACCAGGGCAACAAGCCTTGGTGTTGAGATAATAGATGAGAAAAATCTTCTAACTATCTTAAATAAGGAGTAAATTCATTTGACAGTAGATTCTAATAATCAGCGCACTTTGCAGGGCAAGGAATCCGGCGTTTTTGTGAATCTTGTCAGTGAAGAGGTGTTACAGCAAATCGTTAACAATATCGATGTCGTATTCTGGATGTGTACGCCTGGCACAAAAAAACTGATCTATGTGAGTCCTGCCTATGAAAAAATATGGGGGAGGAACCTGAAAGAACTGTATGAAAATCCCTGCACATGGCTTGATGGGTTACACCCAGAGGATCTCAGCCGGCTGAAGGATTTGTTTCTGGAGAAGCGTTGTAGCGGCCAGTTCGATGAGGAATATCGGGTGATTAACAACAAGGATAACACGCAACGCTGGGTACGGGATCGCGCCTATACCATTAATGATGAGAACGGTGCCGTGTGTCGGGTGGCTGGCGTTGTCGAGGATATCACTAAATACAAGCTGGCTGAACAGGCGCTGGAAGAGTCTCGCGCCCAGTTACGTGAGCTTGTGCTGCGTCAGAACTGGGACAGGGAAATGCTCCGCACCAGAATTGCCCGCGAAATTCATGATGAGTTGGGACAGTCGCTGATGGCCTTGAATCTCAATATGTATTGGCTAAAGCACCGTCTACCAGAGGAAAAAGAAGAGCTGGCAGACAAGGCGCAGGAGATGATCGACATGATTGTCGGTATCGTGAAATCGGTACAGCAGATTTCATCAGAACTGCGTCCCAGCATGCTTGATGACCTGGGGCTGGCACCCACTATGAGTTGGTATTTGAAACAGTTTCAGGACCGCAGTGGTATTCATTGTGATGTAACGATCAGGATTGATGATGAGCAGGTGGATAGTGATCATGCCACCGCCGTATACCGCATTCTACAGGAGGCCATCACCAATATTGCGCGGCATTCGGATGCAGATGCCATCACGGTTGTGGCTGAAACCCGTGATGACTACCTTAATATGGAGATTCGCGATAACGGTAAGGGATTCGACAAAAATAATATTAATATGAGCGAGTCGTTTGGCTTGATCGGGATGCGCGAAAGGGCATGCGCCCTGGGGGGAGAGCTGGAAATTGTCGGTAAAAGTGGCAAAGGCGTTAGGCTGAATCTGATCATGCCGATTAAAGGTACCTGACAATCCAGAAGCTCAGAGTCTATTCCTCTTCCTCTTGAGGCAATTCTGACTCGTAACCAAACATGCGCATATCCCTGATACGCTGAGGGTAAAGAATACCTTCCAGGTGATCGACTTCATGTTGTACGACTCGGGCGTGAAAACCCTGGACGCTACGGTCCAGGCTAACACCCTGCGGGTCAAAACCTGCATAGCGAATATGGCTGTAGCGGGGCACCAGTCCGCGCATATTCGGGACGCTGAGACAGCCTTCCCAGTCTTCATCAATGCTATCACTCAGGGCCATGATTTGCGGGTTAATCAATATCGTCGTTGGCACGGTTTCAGCGTCGGGATAGCGAGGATTTTCCTCCAGGCCAAAAATGACGATGCGCAGGCTAATGCCAATCTGCGGTGCGGCGAGGCCGGCGCCGTCTTGCGCAGACATGGTGTCGAACATGTCACTAATAATGTCGTCCAGTTCCTGATTATTAAATGCAGTCACTGGCGCAGCTTTTTGCAATAATTGGGGATTTCCAATTTTGAGTATTTGACGTACTGCCATGGTGCCTCGCTGTGCTTGTTTGAATAGCGGGCTTATCCTGGCCCGCTGTTTCTGTTATCGTGAGCTCCTTAATAACACTGCTTGTTTTGCAATGAAAAAGACTCTATTTCTGTTTCTTGTTTTATATATTACCAGCTTATCCGCTAGTGCCGCTAATGACGATGAAGGTGATCGTTGGTTTGAAGTGGAAATCCTTATATTTTCCCAGCAGGAAGATACGGATGCAGTAAAAGATAATGAAATCTGGCCGGAGATGGCAACGCCTGCGGCGTTCGCGCAGTCGATTACTTTAGCACCAGCGCGAGATTCCTCACCCAGTGCAGGTATTGATGGCCAAAATGGCAGTGTAGAATCCGTGCCGGACAATAGTTTGATCATGCCCTATCAAATCCTGCAAGATTCGGAGCTGGCGCTCACTGGTCTCGAGAATAAACTGTCCCGATCCGGCTCTCTCGTTCCCTTGTATCATATTGCCTGGCGTCAGCCCGTCTTCTCCCGTGATAGTGCCACGCCTGTCTATATCCAGTGGGGAAAACAGGCGCCTGGCAATGCCGATTTGCTATCCAGCGAGGAGGCCTTGATCGCTCCACCGCCGATGCTAATCACTGTGGACGATGATAGTGGTGATGATGTATCGGTTCAGGTTCAAAATCTTGAAGGATCGATAACGGTTAGTGTTAAACGGTATTTGCATTTTGATGTTGACCTGTTTTACACGGGGGATGAGGCTGCTGAGAAAGACCAGAATATTTTCAATATCTTTGATGTTTTCAGGACCGAAGATACACCACGGGTCTATAGAATGAAGCAATCCCGGCGCATGCGCAGCGGGGAGACGCATTATTTTGATCACCCTAAATTTGGCATGATAGTGCTGATAACACCCTATGAATATAAGGGTGGGCTCGATGAAATTGAAGAAGAGCAGGAAGCGGTATTACCCGATAGTACCTTATAGCGAGGGAACCAGCTGTTCAAGCAGCGTGCGAACCTTACCCATACCCAGGCCGACGGTGCGTTCGATTTCTGCCATTTCAATGATCGCCTGATCACCTTTTCCAGCGGCCCAATTGGCGACGACCGCACAAGTGGCGTAGCCCAGTTCAAGTTCGCGCGCCAGTGCGGCCTCAGGCATACCCGTCATACCCACGATATCGCAGCCATCCCGTTCCATGCGGCTGATCTCGGCGCGGGTTTCCAGGCGGGGGCCCTGCGTGGCGCCATAGGTGCCTTGTTCCACCGCATTGATTGCGGTCTTGCGGCAGAGCTGTATCAATTGATCGCGCAAAAACGGGTCATAGGGTGAAGTGAAATCAATATGGGTGACCTGTGCCAGATTGTCTTCAAAATAGGTGTGCTGGCGAGATGAGGTGTAATCAATGATCTGGTCGGGGATGACAATGCGGGCGGGCGACATTTCCGTAGTGATACCACCCACGGCGGCCACCGCTACGATATGTTTGATGCCAGCCTGTTTCAATGCCCAGATGTTGGCGCGGTAATTGATGCGGTGTGGTGGGATGGTGTGCTTTTGTCCGTGACGGGCCAGAAACACTACTTCCCGGTCGGCTAATTGACCGTAAACAAGAGGGCTGGAAGGTTCGCCATAGGGGGTGCTAACGACCTTTTCCTGTATTATCTCAAGGCCGTTGAGGGCAGTCAGGCCGGTGCCACCGACAATCGCGAGATCAGGCATCTTCATTTACCGCGTAGATTCCCGGCGCATTGCGCAGGTAACCTTTGTAATCCATGCCGTAGCCAAAAACATAACGGTCCTCAACATCCAGACCAGAAAAATCTGCACTAAGCCCACCCTTGCGATCATGTACCTTGTTGACCAGTACCGCGCTACAGACTTCTCTGGCACCGCTTGCCATGCAGTCTTTAGCGATGGCGTCGAGGGTCAGTCCTTCATCATGGATATCATCAATCAAGAGAATCACTTTATCCTGTAGGGAAACTGAAGGTTTGACAATCCAGTTGAGCGAACCTCCCCGTGTGCCACCGGCATAACGGCTGGCATGGATATAGTCTTGTTGTAATGGAAAATCCAGCTGCGACAGCAACATTCCGGCAGGTATCAGGCCACCCTGCATCACGCATAAAACAAGTGGGTTAGTGTTACTGAGACGGCCAGTCAGTGCGCGCGCGAGTCGATTAAAGGCCTTGTCGACTTCCTCTACAGAATAGAGACGATCAGCCTTTGACAGTACCGATTGCGCCTCGTCGGGGGTAATTGCCATAATTTTTCAGGGTTTGTTGATGTGCATGAATAAGCATTCATTATAAACCAGTCAACATGAAACTGAAAACTAGCCTGCGGACCACCTTTGTTCAATTTCGAGAATAAAATCAGGAACAGAAATGCCAATGGTTCGAGGAGACCCTGCATAGGTTCCCCAGGAAAGTCTTGAATGATCGTTCAAAACATGTCATATTGAGCCATGCCCTGGGAGACGAAGTTTGATTTTGATGAGACACTGGAGAAGGCCTTAAAAACTTTTTGGGAGTTTGGTTATACGGCAACTTCAATGCAGAACTTAGTCAACCGAATGGAAATAAATACCGGCAGCATCTATAGAACCTATGGCAATAAACGAGAATTATTTTTGTCATCACTCAAATATTACAATGAAATTTCGGTAAAATATTTGCAAAAATATGAAGCAATGGCGTCACCCAAACAAGGTCTCATTAGCTTTTTTGAGCATCTAAGGGATATGGTATTAGACGGCAGTGATGTTCATGGATGCTTTATCGTCAATACAACTCTGGAAATGGCTCCGCATGATAAAGAAATAAATGACTTAGTTTCCAAGGGCCAGGATATCACGCGAAAATTTTTTAAAAACATCATTAAAAAAGGGCAGGAAGCTGGAGAGGTGAGTCAGACTCTTAATCCAAACGATACCAGCGAATTATTATTAAGTCTGCTATTGGGTGTTAGGGTTTTAACTCGAAATAATCCTACTAAAGCTCAATTTAATGTGGTTATAAAAAATGTGAAACTGATTTTAGCAGCGTAGAGGAACAGGCATTTTTTTTGCCTGGTTTTGAACATTCGTTCAAAACAATACACATAAAAGGATGAGGGAAAATTATGAATTTTGACAACAAAGTCGTACTTGTCACTGGAGCAAACAGAGGCATTGGAAAAGAGATCGTTCAGGCCCTTCTAAAAAGGGACGTTAAAAAAATATACGCAGCCGCACGTAACACTGCAAGTCTGCCAGACTTTGGTGATAAGAGAGTTGTGCCACAAACATTGGACATCACAAACCGAGAACAAATTTTAAAAGCAACGAAAACCGCTGCAGATATTAATGTTCTTATCAACAATGCAGGAATCGCAGCTTTTACTAGTTTATTGGATGGGCCGCTTGATCTTCTAGAAAGGGATATGAATACCAATTATTATGGAACACTGAATATGATCAGAGAGTTTGTGCCTTTGTTAGAAAAGCAGGCACCGAGTTCAATTGTCAATATAGTAACGATAGGCGCATTCGTGAATTTTCCAATTCTGGGCGGATACTGCGCATCAAAAGCAGCTCTATTTTCTTTGAGCCAAGGGATTAGAATTGAACTGGCACCGAAAAACATTGCTGTTCATACCGTTAACCCGGGACCTATTGATACAGACATGGCAGCAAAATTTGAATCAGAAAAAACTTCAGCAGAAATTACAGCTGAGAATATTATTCTGGGACTTGAGGCTGATGAAGCGGATATTTTTCCAGATCCAATTGGAAAAGGAATGTTTGATCTTTGGAAAAATGACTATAGAGACTTAGAGAGTGCAGTCTTTGAGATGCAACATAGCTAAAGATGCGACAGGACCGCCCAAAGTGGTGCTTCACATTTTGGCGTTATGGGCCTTTAATAATTCTACAATTTCAGCATTCCCATTTCTGAGAGCCATAAAAAGGGACGTTTTACCGTTATTATCCAGAACATTAGGGTCAGCACCATGATCGAGTAGTGATTTAACCGTCTGAGTATGACCATTCGCTGCAGCAATATGCAGTGCAGTAAGGCCAGTATATTGTTGTATATTGATACTAGCCCCGGCTTTCAATAATACGTTTAGAATATCCGCATTGCTATCCATGGATACGAAGTAAAGAGCTGTTGCGTCAATGCCTGACGTTTTACCATTTACATCTACATTATGAGCTAATAGTACATTGACGATAGCGATATGCCCTCTTTGAGTCGCTCGCGTCAATGGTGTTCTTCCTACCCTGACATTTCCTCCTTGCGAACCTAAATCAGGATTGGCACCATGGTTTAATAATACAGTGACGGTATCCAGTTCTCCTGTGGAGGATGCTGCGTAAAGTGCAGTTTCGATATTTTTTCCAGAAACCAGGTTGATATCCGCGCCATACTCTAATAATATTTTTAATTTTTCTGTGGTACCCTTCATCGCAGCAAGACGAAGTATCGATGATTTTCCTCTATAAATAAAATTTGCATCAGCACCATTATCAAGCAATTTGATAAAATCTTCTATCGGGTATCGAGGATGCAGGGTCTTATATAATAAGTCATTATCGGCTTGGCTTGAAAAAGACAGGCCGCACATAAAAATTAAAATAATCGCTATTTGTCCTCAAGAGAACCTGTTTGTTTTATTCATTATTCGGTTCACCTTGAAAATATAAGATAGCATCACCTATGACCTTTGCATGTCCGACCAATTCCTGAACCAATATGGTTAGGTTATACAAATAAATAAGCCAAGCTCAACATCTGAATCTTACACATTTCCTTGCGTCGCAATTGCTATGCATTGACATCTGACCATACTGCATATTCGTTTCCATTGGGGTCACCGAAATGAAAACGACGGCCGCCTGGAAAAGGAAATATGGGTTTTATGATAGTCCCGCCCGCGTTTTCTATTTTTGACTGGGTATTCTCCAGCGCCTTACTATAGAAAACCACTAAAGCGCTACCGTTTTCAGTTGATACTGATAAATCAGACTTATAAAAGCCGCCATCAAGACCTTCATTCGAGAAGGCCGAATACTCAGGACCATAGTCTACAAAATCCCACCCAAAAGCTGATTTGAAAAAGGCTTTTGCTGCCTCAATATTCTTTGCAGGAAACTCAACGTAATTTATTTTTTCATGCATATTCATTTCTCAATCCTTTCTAAAGAGGTAAGGTCTTGTCTGGTAAGATAGCTTAAACAGGGCTTAAAGTTGTTCAATAGGGGATTTAAGATCCCACGCCTTTAGACGCCATACTCCCTCTTCCCTCAAGGGGAGAGGGTTGGGGTGAGGGGTGGGTTATTCACATAAAGAGGGTTAGCTGACATCATAGGCATTTTTACCAGGATTGAACTGGATTCCAGGTATTGCCTCACCTGGTTTTCCATTGAATACAAGTGAAAAATACTCTTTGATGACAGGATTTTTGTCTGCTGTTTTACCAAAAAGCTGGTGAGCTTTATTGACTTTATCTGCATCGGTAAAATCAAGATATATCGCGCGACTGGAAATGAGACCAGATGCTGTGTTACCGAGGCGATCAGGGTTGACTATATCTGATAGATCTAGAATTTTATCTCTTTCATTGATGGTTGCATAAACACGTCGTGCATATCTAAGTTTATCCACCCAAACTTCATGTCCTTCACTATCAACATCTGCCTGATGCAAAATTAGATTATCAAATATTCTTGTTTCTCCTGAAAATAAGGGTTTTTCTACGAACCGTTGCAAGAGATAGTTGCCAAGACTGTGAGTCAGAAGATTTAGGGAAATACCGCAATCAGCATCGGCCTCTTCACACATGTAACGTCCAAGCTTCTCTAAAGTCATATCAATTGCGGGTGATGATGCACCTGCAATCGCTCTTGCCTTGGGATATTCTATTGGGGGGATGCCACCAGGGTTTGATGCCCAGGAGAATACTAATACGCCTACACCATATCGTTTCTGCAGTTCCCATCCTTGCGAAATGCTTTCCTCAAAAGTCTTGTTGTACCCATGGACATAAAAAACGCAATTCTTATTAGCATCTATCAGTGATTTCTTGAAAGCCCTGAATACCTTTTTGCTTGGCAAGTTGTCCGATCTGACTCCTGGCGGCTCGGTAATCAGTGAAAGATTCCACTTCTTTCCTTGTTTTTCAGCCCACGCAAGTCTAACCTCTGCTGGGCCATTAATATTCGGGTTTTCACCGAACATAGACTCATTATCTGCTTTCTCATTTTCTAAACGTCGGTTAGTAACAACAAGCATTTTAATAGTCATACTAAATACTCCTGAAATCATCCGTTGGTTTCACGACGTTATCTGTCATTTATTTTCTCGCTAAAATGATAACTGGCAATAGTAAAACCCTGTTGAAAATAGAATTTATGTGCTTGATCTCTCTGTGTACCAGAATCAAGATGAAAATATTTACAATCTGATTTCCTTGCTACATCTCGAAGCCAATTAATCAATTTTTCACCGTAGCCTTTTGATCGATAATTATTTGATGTCACAAAATCATCAATATATAGATGTTTTCCCATAAACAAATTTATATTGATTCGATAACCTGCTACAGCAACAATCACACCCTTGTCTTCCATAAAAACAAGCTTATAACCTTCCGTTTCCATAATTCTGATTGAATTCAGGAAATTATCTTTTACTAGATGAGTCCGTAACTCAGACATGACATCAAAGCATCTCAATATATCTTCGTTTGATACTGCTTCTTTAATCACCATTCTTCCTTAATTTAGTGCGTACAAAATACTTTTAGGCCAAAATATTAAAGGGGTCGGTGACATTTTCGGATACTTCTCATTTGTCACCGACCCCTTTTATTTGTTTTCTACAGGACGTGAAAACATTTTTGCATTAGCATCACCAGAAAATAGGCATAACCATGCCGAAGAATCTACGACATTCATATTCGATCTTTATCCCGCTTTACTTCGGCATCAAGTCTCTTTAAGAAGCCCTTCATTTTTTTCATTGGCTTGATAGGAATCAGTTCTATACGGTTGCGATAGGTCAACATTTGAATATTTTGACCTGAAACAATCCCCATAGACTCTCTTACTTCTTTTGGGATAACTATTTGAAATTTTGGAGAAACCGTTACTGCTATCATGTTTGAGGCCTCATCGATATTGTAGTGGGATTACCATAGGCCTATCGTTTGATTCCGTCAAACACATAACGGTTAAATAACTTGCTCATTTTTCATCAGCCAGAAACTGGCCAATGAAAAATAAAATAAAAGGGGCCAGTGACATTTGCGGATACTTCTCATTTGTCACCGACCCCTTTTATTTGACAGATTGGTGGTGCGTTCAGAAATGCACTCGCTTCCTCCCATCTCTAAATCGCGGCAAATCTTCGGCCTATTCTCGTAGATAATGCAACTCATCGTATTTCGGTCCAAGGCCGAACACCAGCCATCATCTAACCGCCTCATCGTCATACCACCCCACTTATCAACCTCGATAAATTCATTAGGAACTCCAGTATCGGTGATGAGCAT
>QIGV01000069.1 GCA_003230085.1 Gammaproteobacteria bacterium | reverse complement strand
GGAGGTGGCAGCCACCCCTCACCCGGTGAAATCTCACTGGCTCATAATGGCGTAATGTTTCTCGACGAATTGCCGGAATTTAACCGCCGGGTTCTTGAGGTCCTCCGCGAGCCTCTCGAGTCAGGAAAGATTACGATATCCCGGGCCGTTCATCAGGCCGAATTTCCTGCCCGCTTTCAGTTGATTGCAGCGATGAATCCTTGCCCCTGTGGCTATCATGGTGATCCCAACGGACGCTGCCATTGTACCAGCGAGCAAATCCAGCGCTATCGCGCCCGTATATCGGGGCCCTTGATGGATCGAATTGACATGCATATCGAAGTGCTGCCTGTCCCTCGTCAAAACTGGAACAAGTCACTTACTGATCCTTGCACCAGTAGCGCAGACATCCGCAAACGCGTCAGCCACGCGCGTGAAATACAAATCCAGCGTATCGGCAAGGCCAATCATCTCCTGTCACCACCCGAGATCGAGGCAAACTGCAAATTGATCGAGAGCGACCAGATTATTCTGGAAAATGCCTGTGATCGCCTTGGCCTGTCTGCCCGTGCCTACCACCGTATTCTCAAGGTAGCCCGAACCATAGCGGACCTCGAAAAATCAGAAGGTATCGGAACTGCGCAACTCAGCGAAGCAATCTCCTACCGACGTCTGGATCGCAAGATTCTTACATAAATTTTCCCCGCCACAAGCTGACGGGGTATTATGTTGTAGCAGCGAGGAATTGAACCCTCTGAGATTAAAATCATGCCCGAAAATCACAACATAGCCTCTACATTACACCCCCGGCTCGCAGAGGATTGCATCGTACTGGGAAGATTTCCACTGTCTCTGGTGCTATTGATGAACGATGCCAATTACCCCTGGTTTATCCTGGTGCCGGACCGCAAGAATGTCTGTGAAATCTATCAACTGTCGACAGAAGACCAGATCTGCCTACAACACGAGTCCAGCTATCTGGCCGCACAATTGGCCGCAATATTCTCAGCCGATAAAATGAATATTGCCGCGCTGGGTAATGTCGTTCCACAACTGCACCTGCACCACATCGTGCGCTATAAACATGACCCTGTCTGGCCGGCGCCGGTATGGGGGAAACTGCCAGCCATCCCCTACACATCCGATGCTGTTGAGAACATTCGCGATAAATTAGCGAAAACACTGAAAAACAGCTATACCTGCCTGTAAGATAACTGTTTCCGACAAGACCGATCATGATATCATTTCTCTATACAGAGAGAACGGACCAGGGTTAGGTAATAGCAAATACCTTTGGAGACGACAATGGCCCTATTCAGCAATATTGTTTCCCTGTTTGACAAAACCGTTCCTGACGTTGAACAGCATGCGTCACAAGACGACACAAAGCGGGCAGACACGATGCAGGAAACACCTCCCCAGAATCCACCTGTATTCAACAGCGATAGAATTTTTTATCAAGCAGGCTTTCGTAATCAAAATCCGGGCTGGTATTTTAATGCCCGCGGCGGGACAATCCAGGGACCTTTCATCAGTCGCAACCTGACAATCGTGCATCTCAATACGTATATCTCCCACTGCCGTCAACGGCAGGATACTGCGGAGCGCACATAAAATTATAAAAGTGGCCAACCCCTATACACTGATAGTATTCGCTCTGTCAGTGCTGGCGTTGACAGCATGTGCTGCTATCTCACCAGCACCTGGCCCTGGGCAGGTCACAGGCCCCCGAGACGCACTGGCCTACGTGGTCGCTGGTCAAAATTCCCTATCGGCCCGCTATGCGCCCGTTATCATTCCGGAATCCCCACATCACCTCTATAACCGCATCGGGACGGCAGCCGCTCGCTATGATCAGCGGGGGAAGGAAGAGATTTTCATTGATACGAATATACCCACATACTACTTTCAGCAACGTGACTTTCGCATTAATCATTCAACATACACCAACCTGATATACCGAGTTCACTTTGAAAAAGTGCCTAACCTCCACCTCACCACAGGAAAAAATGGTGGTCTGTTTATCATCATCACCCTTAATGAAGTGCGCCAGCCAATCCTGATCACAACCGTCCATACCTGTGGCTGCTATCTAGCCTTCATTCCCACCAACTTCATGCCTGAAAGCGCCTTCCCTGAAAGCTGGAACAGGGAAGAACAACAGGTTTTCGGAATTACCCTGCCCGGTGTGGTGCGATATCCGTTGCCTTTTTCAGATCAATACCGACTACTCATCACGGTGAAGAACGCCACACACCGTGTGAGTGGTGTCAGCGTTCTAAACATGAGAAAACTGGACGATAACTACGAAGTGATGCCAGGCAAAATAGAACACATGGCACAACTAAAAAGGCTACCCCTGAATGGTGACTCAACATCCTTCTATCATGACACCGGCGCCAGCAAAGGTTATGTGAAAAATTCATTCAAACCTTATGAATTTCTGTTTATGAGTTGGTGGGTCTTTGATGCGCATGTGGGCGTCGATAAGGAATATGGCCCTCGCGATGATACTGGCACGGTTTTCTACACCAGCCTGCGGCCCTGGAAGCGAAGCGCATCGGATATGTGGGATTTTGCAGAATTTCTCAGGTTCTGGGGCTGGCATCTGGAATAGCACCTTACCCAATACGTATTACCTTCCTCTCTGTCGGTAATGTCGCTGTTCATGCCTCCCGTTTAAGCAAGATTACCGAAGCGCTGACAAACGTAGCAGACAGACCATATCGCTCAGCCAGAAATTGAAATGTCTCCCGAGCATAAAAGCAGATATGGGTTTCATCGTTCTTGTAATACCAGCTGCCGAAATCGATACCGTCCTCCAGCATTTGCGTCATGATACCCAGCCAACCACCTATTTTTACCAGATGTAGAAAGCGTTCCCACTCAGCCCCGGGGCTGGCGAAATGCTCCATGGTCTCGGTACAGGTAAGAAAATCGTATTGCTGCTGTAATACATCCTCATCATTTGCATAGAAAATATCGTAATTCAGCATTTCATAGCCATTTTCGCCAAACATGGTGGCCAGGGCCGGGCCCGGCCCTGAGCCAAAATCGATACCCCGCTGGCCGGGCCTGAGACGTGTCACCAGGGGGCTCATCAACTGATTGAGAAAACGACGATAAGCCGGGTCATCAGGGTTATTCTGATGCGAATCATAACGCTGTTTTTCCTCGTCACGCCCAAGATGGTACTCGCGCGGCACATAGACCAGCAGACATATCGGACAGCGGTAATAGGCCCGTTTTCGGTCCTGGAAATAGGTTTCTGCCTTGTGGGATTGGCATAAAGGACAGGTTTTGTTATCAACATCTGGCATAGTGGTCCCTTCATAACGACTCCCTAACACACTGACCTGTGTCAGGACTGACTTTCGTACGCTTCCTCAATTCAAAGGTTTTAGTGTATATTACACGCAACGCAGATTTGAGGTAGAAAGACAAAGTCGCCGTTATGCCAACTTTCGATATCGTTTCAGAGTTTGACCAGCATGAAGTCAGCAATGCCGTGGACCAGGCTAACCGCGAGGTGGGCACACGCTTTGATTTCAAGGGTAGCGATTCCCGCTTTGAGCAGGATGAAGGCAAAATTATCATGCGCAGTCAAAGTGACTTTCAGCTACAGCAAATGCTGGATATGCTACAAAATAAATTGACCAAGCGGGGTATTGATATTGCCTGCCTGCAAATTGATGACCCACAGATCTTCGGCAAGGATGCTCATCAGACCATAATCCTGCGCCAGGGGCTAGAGGCACCACTGGCAAAAAAAATCGTAAAACAGATCAAGGATCGTAAACTAAAGGTCCAGGCAAGCATCCAGGGAGAAAAGATCCGCGTATCCGGTAAAAAACGTGACGACCTGCAACAAGTGATTGCCCTGTTGCGGGAGGGGGAAAACGAGATGCCTCTTCAGTTTGAAAATTTTCGTGATTAAACGCTAACATTCAGGAACAGATAAATGACAGAAAACAGCACGATCCGCGCCACCATCAGCACCAGCAAGGGCGATATCAACCTTGAGCTATTTCCAGAACAGGCGCCGCTAACCGTCTGCAACTTTGTCAATCTGGTACAGCGGAAATATTATGATGGCCTAAATTTCCACCGTGTTCTGGATGACTTCATGATACAGGGCGGATGTCCGTCGGGCACCGGCAGCGGTGGGCCTGGTTACCGCTTCCAGGATGAATGCTCATCCGAACGCTGTCATGATGCGCCAGGAAAACTGTCCATGGCAAATGCTGGTCCCGGCACCAACGGCAGTCAGTTTTTTATCACCCATGTGCCCACCCCCTGGCTGGACGGCAAGCACACGGTTTTCGGACAAGTAGTCGATTCAGCCGATCAAGATGTCGTCAATGTCATTGCCCAGAGTGATGCCATCGAGCACATTACCATTGCAGGGGATGTCACGGAGTTGCTTGCAGCACACCAGCCACAGCTGGATGAATGGAACAAGGTACTGGATCAATAATAATCGGCATCTTAACTGGTCTTAAGGTCTTGAGGTCTTGATGCCGTTATAAAATCAGGCGTGTATCACACTTGACCATCCCGCCCACTAATACGATACCTAATGATGATGGCACAACATTATTCCAACGATGTTCCTGCCCATTGTGGTACTAATAGGACTGCCCGCTCCAGGCAGCGATTTCTTTAAGTTTTCCCCCCGTTGCGGGATTGACCGACACTTAGCGCCATGTTTCTACCCTCCCCATTTGCCAAACCGGCTGATATTCAACAACACACTGGATGCAACAAGATTAACACAGGGTATACTATCACTAGCACCACTGGACAGCGGCAAACAATCTGCTGTCATGACCGGTTTGGCATATGCATGATCAGGAAAATATTTTTAATACAAATAGATTTATATGGAGGGAATGATGCAACTGAAGTTTAAGCGGTCAGACAAGCCCCTGATCTGCGTTCTGGGCGGAAGCGGGTTTGTTGGACAGCACTTGGTCAGCAAGCTGGTTGAGTCAGGCTATCAAGTGCGCGTGCCCTCGCAACGGCCTGAGCGGCACCGGGAGCTTACCGTCCTACCCGAAATTGATCTGGTACAAGCAGACATTCATAACACATCAACACTGCGCAAGCTGTTTTCTGGATGCAGTATCGTTATCAACCTGGTGGCGATTCTCAACGAAAGCCAGCGCAATGAATTCAGAAAGGTCCACGCAGAACTGCCCAGCAAGATTATTCAAGCCTGCCAGGAAAACGGTATTACCCGTTTACTCCATATGAGTGCACTCAATGCCGATGCAAAGGGTGGGCTCAGCCAATATCTCAAATCCAAGGGTGAAGGAGAAAATCTGGTTCATGCCGTTGAGAGCCTGGAGGTCACCAGTTTCCGCCCCTCAGTCATCTTTGGTACCGGTGACCACCTGTTCAGTCATTTTGCCAGGTTACTGAAAATGGCACCAATTGTGATTCCTCTGGCCTGTCCCCAAACCCGTTTTGCGCCCATCTATGTCGGTGATGTTGTCGACATTATGGTGGCATCTCTGGAAAACAGGCAAACCATCGGGCAGCGTTATAACTTATGCGGCCCTCGCACTTATACCCTGCTACAACTGATGGAATTTACCATTCACATGCTGAAAATCAATCGTCAGATCATAGAACTTAGTGACGGCCTGTCCAAACTACAGGCAAAAATAATGGGAAAACTACCCGGCAAGCTTTTCACTTATGACAACTACCTCAGTCTGCAAGTCGACAGTGTATGTCGCTCAAAACTACCCGAGTTTTTTAATACCAAGTTGCATGCAATTGAAGAAATCGTACCCGCTTACCTCCTCAATAAATCCCACTGCGGCCGCCTTGTCAAATATCGTGATTTGGCCCGTCACGAATACTAAGTAAAACAAGCCATTGGTCATTTACAGGGTAGGTGGGGCGGTACGTGACAGACTGCTGAATCTGCCAGTTGATGACCAGGACTGGGTCGTCACTGGCTCTAGCCCAACGGAGATGCTGGCCAAGGGCTACCGGCAGGTCGGGCGTCATTTTCCGGTTTTCCTGCATCCTGATACGCATGAAGAATATGCCCTGGCGAGAACGGAGCGCAAGATCGCACCGGGTTACGGGGGCTTCCAGGTCCATACCGACCCTGACGTGACTCTGGAAGATGATCTCAGGCGTCGGGACCTGACCATCAACGCTATGGCCGAAACAGATGATGGTGAACTTATTGATCCCTATGGTGGCTGCGATGATTTGAAACAGCGCATCCTGCGCCATGTATCGCCTGCCTTCAGTGAAGATCCTGTGCGTATTCTGAGAGTGGCGCGCTTTGCCGCCCGCTTCAAATCACTCGGCTTCAGCGTAGCACCGGAAACCTGCGAACTCATGCACGCCTTGGTCAAAAAAGGCGAAGTGGCAACGCTAACGGCAGAGCGAGTATGGGCCGAAATGGAGCGTGCCCTGGGGGAAGAAAATCCTACGGAATTTTTCAAAGTGCTGCGTGACTGCCATGCACTGGAAGTGTTGTTCCCTGAAATAGATTGCCTTTATGGCATTCCGCAGCGTCCGGAATATCACCCTGAAATCGACACCGGCCTGCATACCATGATGGTACTTGAGCAGGCCGTGCATCTGTCCCAGGATATACAAGTACGTTTCGCCGCACTGGTTCATGACCTGGGCAAGGGCACAACGCCCAAATCATTATGGCCAAGCCACACAGGCCATGAAAAACGCAGCGTGAAGCTGATTCAAGGGCTCTGCAAGCGGTTGCGCATTCCCAACCGCTATCGTGACTTGGCCATCGGGGTTGCGCGCTATCATACCCACTGCCATCGTGCAGCTGAATTGCGTCCAGACACCCTGCTCAAGACCCTGGAGTCACTGGATGTCTTCCGTCGCCCTGAACGCCTGGATGCTTTCTTGCTCACCTGTGAAGCTGATGCCCGAGGACGACTGGGTCTGGAAAAACAGCCCTACCCCCAGGCAATCATTTTTCGCGACGCATACCGTAAGGCACTCTCCATTGAGCCGCGAACTCTGGTTGAACAGGGATTACAGGGCCTGGAACTGGCCGCTGAATTACGCCGGCTGCGCATCAATGCCATCTCGAATGGCACCGAAAAGAACGATCCTGACATCGATTAAATACACCACCACAAGCAGCAGAGTTTTAGGCTGTAGGAGCGGCTTGTACCCGGAGGGTGAAAGCCGCTCCTACAAATTTCACAGCAAGCTGCGGGGAATTGAACCCTCTGAGGTTAAGTCTGCTGCGGCTGATCCACATCGGCGGCCACAACCGCCGCCTTCATTTTCCACAACAACCATAGACCGGGCAGCGCGGCAGCGGTTGTCAGGAGAAAAAATCCCGCCCAGTCGAGCAGTTGCTGGTCAAGAATATAACCTGCCAAAGGACCCAGATAGACGCGCCCTACCGCAGCAAGTGCGGACAACAGTGCAAACTGGGTCGCGCTGTAGCGGTGATTGCACAGCGCCATCAGTAAGGCTACAAATGCCGCAGTACCCATACCACCCGCAATATTTTCCATACCGATTACAACTGCCATAAGCAGAAAATTTTTACCAATTACTGCCAATAACCAGAATCCAAGGTTGGTCAGCGCCTGAAGAATCCCGAAGACCATCAGGGCCTTATACAGTCCCATCTGCGCCAGCAGCACACCACCAAAAAAGACACCAAACAGACTGGCCACCAGGCCGGCTCCCTTGGTGATCAAGCCGATCTCCTGCAGATCAAAACCAACATCACGTATCAGAAAAGCCGTCGTGAGTGTGCCGGCAAAGGCATCACCGAATTTATAGAGCACAATCATGAGCAACAGGGCAACTGCAGAGCGGCGCGAGAAAAATTCCCGGAAAGGATCACGAATCGCCGCCCAGGTCGATGCCGGCGGTGGCGCCTCCAGGTCCGGATTGTCGGCGAATAACGTTGTCAGAATGCCAATTCCAATCAGTCCGGCCATCAGAAAGTAGGTAAACTGCCAACCCAGATGTTGCGCCAATATCAGTGCCAACGCGCCTGAGACCAGCATAGCGATACGATAACCCCCTACAAAAACAGCAGCCCCGATACCTCGCTCCCTGGCATGCAAGGCATCGGTTCGGTATGCATCGATAGCGATATCCTGAGAAGCGGACAGAAACACGACCAGCAAGGCCAGAAACGCCATCTGCCAGGTTGCGGTACTGGGCGAAGTCATCGCCATCGCACCGATCGCAAAAATCAGGCTAATTTGGGCCAGCAAGATCCACCCGCGGCGGCGGCCAAACAGGGGTGGGATATAGCGGTCCATGAAGGGCGCCCACAGAAATTTCCAGGTATAGGGCAGGCTGGCCAATGTAAAAATCCCAATGGTGGTGAGATCAATATCCTCCACGGTCATCCAGGCCTGTAAAGTCCCGGAAGTCAGCGCCAGTGGTAATCCAGAGGAAAATCCGAGCAGCATAATAATGCCAATACGTTTGTTGGCAACCAACCGTAAAATATCGCCTTTGAACAACCCTCTATCAACCATTAATAATCTCGCCGCTGATCAATCATTGGATCGAAACCTCTATTTAACTGTCTGATATCACTGTACACCATTTTTCAAGCAGCATGATAATCCAGTAAGTTGCGTGGCTTATGGAAATTTTCGATTCTCACCTGAGTTTTCAGTCGTAAAATATTAAATAATTCCCTCCCATGTACGATATATGCATAGGATTATCACTCTATTTTCTGCTATCACTTCGCATCTGAAGCGCTAGCAACATATAACCAAAAACAAATACCAAATTATGAAAAAAACACCATTCCCGGATAGTCTGATTATCGATGGAAATCGAGAAAGTGGTGGCAAATTCAGACCCTCAGACTGGGTCGAACGGATCTCGGCGTCTCTCGCCAGCTTTGGCCCTGACAATAGATTGCGTTATTCAGAGTTAGTGCAGCCCTGTATCATTCAGGGACAAAAATGCCTGGTGGTCGCCAGAGAACTGAATCAGATTCACCCTGAACTCTACGCATTTATCATCAATTTTTCTAAACAGAACCGACTGCGCATTCAGGAAGACCGCAGACAATCCATAGAGTCGGTATCTATCGAACAACGCACGCCACAGTGGGAACAGGAAGAAACCGCCATACCGTCACAGGCCTCTTTTCGATAGGCGCTATACAAACAGAAAATTTCGCAGCGCTCGCCCCTAATCTACCCAGCGCGAAAATTCGATGCCTACCCTAGTCAACAAAGGGTCCGTGTTGAAAGACCGGTTCGCCATGGGGAGCACCAAAGCAGATCATGAAGCGACAGATACTGATGGCTTCTATAACCAATTTCTCTCCTTGCTCCAAAAACAGGGCAGCACCAGTTTCCAGCGACTGCGCGCCAGATTTAGCTGTACCATTGACCATATAGACGAAACCACGATATTCCGGCGGAAACACCTCCTTGAAATGCGCACCTTGCTCCAGCTGCACATCGAGATAACGCACAGGGGTCATCAATTGCAATGGTGAAGCATCACCAACGATAATTTTTACCTCGCCACCTTTAATTTCATTGATGGGGAAGTCACCGTCATTGACCTGCTGATAAGCTGGGTCAACCCCTTTCAGACGCTTGGGAAGATTAATCCATAGTTGTATGCCCCGGGTATTGCCCGCTTCATTGGGCATTTCGGAATGGACAATACCCCGCCCGGCGGTGAAACGTTGGGCGCCACCGGAAAATACCGTGGAGTGATTACCAAGGTTATCCTCGTGCTCGATAGAACCTTTAAATAAATAGGTGATCGCCTCGAAGCCGCGATGAGGGTGATCCGGAAAACCGTTACCGGGACTAATCGAAAAGTCATCCCATAAAACGAAAGGGTCAAAGTTTCGATAACCAGGAATGGGCATCAAGCGTTTTACGGCAACACCCGCGCCTTCCATCATCTCCAGTGCCTGTCTTGGCATTGCCATCATGCCTCTCCTTATTAGTTATTTATTTGAAACGCGCCCTGTCATGGGGTAGATCAAAATATAATGAGGGCCCTTTGGGCACTATCCGCGTCGGATTGACGGTCGACTGGCTATAATAATAGTGCTGTTTAATGTGGGTGAGATTGACCGTCTCCTTTACATCCAGCATCTGGTATAACTCGCACAGATAGTTGCTGAGATTAGGGTAATCCCGCAACTGGCGTAAGTTGCATTTAAAGTGGCTATAGTAAACCGCATCAAAGCGGATCAAGGTTGTGAACAAGCGCCAGTCTGCCTCGGTGATCCACCCACCCAGCAAATAGCGCTGCCGGTTCAGGCGCTGCTCTAATTGGTCAATGGCCGCAAAAAGATCATCGAAGGCTTTATCGTAAGCCACCTGCCTAGTGGCAAAACCGCAACGGTAGACACCATTATTGACATTGTGATAGATGAAGTCGTTAATGTCATTGATCTCAGCGTGTAAGGCTTCCGGATAATAGTCATGTCTGGTATCAGTAAACGTATCGAAAGCACTATTGAACATGCGGATGATCTCCGACGATTCGTTGCTAACGATAGTCTGGGTCAGCCTGTCCCACAACACCGGCACGGTAACACGGCCGCTATACTCCGCTTGAGCCAGGGTGTAGATTTCATGCAGAAACTCACACTCATTGACCTTGTCAAAATCGCTGCCGAAGTTACCGGTGAAGGCCCACCCCTGACCCAGCATGTAGGGGTCGACTACCGATACCGAGATCACCGCTTCCAGCTTTTTCAGTTTGCGAAAAATCAGCGTGCGATGGGCCCATGGACAGGCCAGCGAGACATAAAGGTGATAACGTCCTGCTGCCGCCTTGAATCCGCCAGTACCGCTGGACCCAGGCGAGCCATCACCAGTGACCCAATTGCGAAACTGCGATTCGGAACGTACAAACGCCCCGCCGCTCTTTTTGGTGTCATACCACTGGTCATGCCAAACACCTTCAATTAACAAACCCATAGTGAACAACTCCTTTTCAAGTTAGTAGACGATTAGGGGTATAGTTTATGTCTCGGTCACTGCTTCGCGACGACGGTAAGCATCCACACTCCATGTCCCTGGACCGAAGGCAGTGACAAACAGCAGACCACCGGCAATGGCGAAGTTCTTCATGAACATGATCATTTGCATCTGGTTACTGAAGTCGGCGTGGAAACTGACTGCAGCGACGATGCTGAATCCAGCCAGGGCCAGAGCGGTGATGCGAGCCTGGAAACCGGCAATCAGGGCGATTCCCCCGCCCACCTCCAACAGGATTACCAAGGGAAGCAGCATCCCCGGCACACCCATCGCTTCCATATACCCCTGAGTACCCGCATAGTCGCCAATTTTGCTGATACCGGCGAGCAGAAAAATATGCCCTAAAAGAATCCGTCCTACTATCGTTGTTACTTTCTCCATTGTCGTATCTCCTTTGTATTTGTTAATGGCTAGACGTAGTATGACAATAATTTTTAGATAAAAAAGCGTAAATATTGGGCTATAATGATCTAATATATCGATAGGTTGGAAAAATGAAAAATCCTAAAGTTGCATTAGAGCAGTGGCGAGTGCTACAGGCAGTCATTGATCATGGCGGATATGCCCAGGCCGCTGAGCATCTCCATCGGAGTCAGTCATCGGTCAGTTACACCGTGAGCAGATTACAGGAGCAGTTGGGGATGCCTTTGCTGCGGATAGTCGGCCGTAAAGCAGTGTTGACTGAGGTGGGTGAAGTCCTGCTGCGCCGTTCACGCCAACTGGTGGCAGATGCCGCTGAATTGGAGCAATTGGCCCGCTGTCTGGAGGAGGGGTGGGAGGCGGAAATTAACCTGGTGGTCGATACCGCCTTCCCTACCTGTCTTCTGATGGCAGCCTTGAATTGTTTTGTCCCGGTGAGCCGAGGCGCAAGGGTGCAATTAAATGAGGTAGTGCTCTCAGGCGCCGATGAAGCCTTGCTCGAAGGACGTGCTGATCTAGTCATTGGCACCCAGGTGCCCAAAGGGTTTCTGGGTGATTTATTGATCGAGGTGGAGTTCATCGCTGTTGCACACGAAGCCCATCCCTTGCACCAGCTACAGCGTCAGCTGACTAATAAAGATCTACGCCGAGAAATGCAAGTGGTCATTCGTGATTCAGGCTTACACATGAAACGTGATACCGGCTGGTTGGGGGCGGAGTATCGCTGGACGGTGACCAGCATCGAAACCGCGGTAGAGGCGATCAGCAGCGGTTTGGGATTTGGCTGGCTGCCCAGGCATCAAATTGAATCACTGCTCAATGAAAGCGCCTTGAAACCACTGGCTTTGGAAATAGGGCAAAGGCGCATGGCACCCCTCTATCTGATCTTTGGCCACCCGGAGAGTGTAGGGCCAGCGACCCAGATGCTTGCTGATATTTTTAGCGAGAGGTGTTGTGAAGGGGTTCGCTAGTTTATAGTCAATTGCTCAGCTTTCCGGGAGACTAGTGATTGAATAGAACACTAACAGGAATACGCTTAAGTCTTGCGTTTAACGGCCTGCTCGGCAATCTGCCCATCCACCATCTGTATATAGTTGTTCGTGATAGCCTCGTTAGCGCGATAAGAAACAAGAACTGGTTTATTTTTACATGCATGGCAGCATTGTGCGCGTCGGGTCAATTGACTTCGCCAGCGCTGGCTAAGGACGACAATGCCGTCAATTATTCTTATGCGACCGTATTCGGTAGCGGGATATACCAAGTCAAGGATCAAACGGCGCTCATCTTGCGCCTGCCTTTCTCATACAAACTGCGTGATCCTTCTATTGAGCATCCCGGCATGAAGCTGTTGTTCCCAGCCATGGTGGGATATTACGATTATGATGATGTCTTCGAGGGCAACCTTCCTGCCGATGCGGCTACGCTAAGTTTCGTGCCGGGACTGGAGCTTGAATACATAATGAATAAGCGCTGGCGGCTCAAACCGTATGGACAGCTTGGGCTTGGGCGCGACCTCAAGAACAAGGAGAACGCGCTCATCTATGTAGGGGGCCTCAAGAGCCACTATAGCATTCCCCACGAGGGCAAATGGCGATTCGCGCTGGGTAATACGGCCGTCTACACAGGTTATGAAGCGGGCGATGGTGCATCACAAGCCACCGCTATACTCGGTATTGGTATAGACATGGTCTACCCCTGGAGCTTGTCTCTGTTTGGCAAGAAGACCGGTCTGGCAAATTATCTGATCTATTACTGGTACCTGGATAACCCAAGTTTTGAGCAGGGAAACGATCGCGCGGAGCGTGTTAACGGCGAGATTGAGTGGGGGCTAGCTCTGAGCTTCGAGAATCCCCCCAAGCTTCTGGGCTACGAATTTGATCGAATCGGTTTAGGCTTTCGTTATGGCGATGACATCAAGGGCCTGCGCCTGGTGACCGATTTTCCGTTCTAGCGCTTCCGAGGTGGTTGTTATACCCACCCGAACATGCGTGGGCGGGCCGGAAAAGGGCCCTGACCCACAGTCACTCACCCCGGAAGCTGACTTACTCCCAACTACGCAGCCCTTCTCTGACCTCGACCGGAGCGCTGATGCTGAGATTTCGCCTGGGAGTTGCCGTATTTGCGTCGGCCGCGGCCTTCTTCCTGTTTGCGGGGCTGGGAGCGACCCTTGCCGTTCCGGCCCTCCTGAACGGGTTCAGCTCGAATGCTGGGATCAGGCTCATAACCCTCCAGAACCACCTTGGGGATTTCACGCTTCAACAGCCGTTCGATATCCCGCAACAACTTGTGCTCATCCACACACACCAGGGAAACTGCCTCACCCTCGTTGCCAGCACGACCGGTACGACCAATACGGTGAACGTAATCCTCCGGCACATTGGGCAACTCAAAGTTCACGACGTGGGGTAGCTGATCAATGTCCAGTCCACGGGCTGCGATATCGGTAGCAACCAGCACTCGCACCTCACCACGCTTGAAATCGGCCAGCGCACGGGTACGAGCACCTTGACTCTTGTTACCATGGATAGCGACGGCACTCAAACCATCCTTATCCAACTGCTGGGCCAAGCGGTTGGCACCATGTTTAGTCCGGGTGAACACCAGCACTTGTCGCCAATTGCGTGTACCGATCATGTGACTCAGCAGCTCCCGTTTACGACGCTTGTCTACCGGGTGTACCACTTGCTCGATACGCTCAGCGGTGGTTTTACAACGTGCCACTTCAATCATCTCTGGACAGTTCAGCAGACGGTTGGCAAGTTGCTTGATCTCGTTGGAAAAGGTGGCTGAAAACAGCAGGCTCTGGCGCGAATTTTTGTCAGGCAACAGAGCCAGCACCTTGCGGATATCGTGGATGAAACCCATATCCAGCATGCGGTCGGCTTCGTCCAGTACCAGGATTTCGACCTGCGACAGATCCACTGTTTTCTGACTGACATGATCCAGCAGTCTGCCTGGAGTAGCCACCAGAATATCGACGCCGCGGCGCAGTTTTTCTATTTGTGGGTTAATCTTGACCCCACCGAAGACCACTGCCGATTGCAGCGGCAGATGTCGACCATAGGTCTTTACGCTGTCGCCTACCTGGGCTGCCAGCTCCCGGGTCGGCGTGAGAACCAGGGCCCGAACCGGGCGCCGACCATTATTAGCGGTGTTTATGTTAAGCCGCTGCAACATCGGTAGCGTGAAACCGGCCGTCTTGCCGGTACCGGTCTGGGCACCAGCCAAAACATCCTTGCCTTCCAGAATGATGGGAATCGACTTGCGTTGGACAGGGGTGGGTTCAGTATAGCCCTGCTCGCCAACGGCACGCAGGAGTTCGGCCGAAAGGCCGAGTGTATCAAATGACATTAGGGTATTTACTCCAGTCTTGCCCTTCCTGCGGCAGCATTGTCCCTCTGGGGTGCAAATACTGGCGGGAGCCGGTCCGGGCTGGTTATGGGAATTCTTGTGTGCAGGCGGCCCTGCCTCTAAGTAAAAAATAGGGAGGTGGGCGAACAGCTCAAGTGTTTTTCCGGCGACTCAAGGTCGCAAAGGGTGCTAACCGGTCAGGCACCCGGAAACGCGGTAGTCTACCAGAAACTTGGCTAGCGGTCTGTTTTATTTCTCTTTTTTCTTTTCCCGGAATCGCGCAGATAAACAGTTGGCAATGTATAATACCTTGCCTGATTATTTCAATAGGCCTTACCGATAAGAAAATGAGTTCAAAACAGATTTGGGTCGACGCCGACGCCTGCCCGAAAGTTATCAAGGAAATCCTGTTTCGGGTCGCAAATAGAGTCAGTATACCGGTGACCCTGGTGGCTAACCAACCCCTCCAGGTTCCCAGATCCCGCTATATCCGCACGATTCAAGTGGCGGCCGGTTTTGACGTTGCAGACAATCACATCGTGCTGCAAGTACAAGCAGGTGATTTGGTAATCACAGCAGATATCCCGTTAGCCGCCGAGGTCATCGCCAAAGGCTGCCTGGCCTTGAACCCACGTGGCGCCCTCTACACCGAAGACAATATCCGTCAACGTCTGAACATGCGGGATTTCATGGACACTCTGCGTGGCAGCGGCGTGGACACGGGAGGACCCGCGTCATTCAATCACGCTGACCGCCAGGCCTTTGCTAACCAGCTGGACCGCATGCTGGCCAAGTAGATTAAGGCGCCCAACGATGTATCATGGAGAGCGATTTAATAGCATCAGCCATCTGATCGGCGCTGCACTAGCCCTCGCTGGCCTCGTAGTACTGGTCGTGTTCGCATCCTTACAGGGCGACCCGTGGAAAATTGTCAGTTTCAGCATCTATGGCGTATCCCTGTTCCTGCTTTATACCCTGTCGACGCTTTATCATTCGTTGCGTGGAAGAGCCAAGAATTTTTTCAAGAAGCTCGATCACATTGCCATTTACCTGCTGATCGCTGGCAGCTACACCCCGCTTACCTTAGTCACCCTACGTGGTGTCTGGGGCTGGGCCCTGTTTGGTATTATCTGGGGACTAGCTATCATCGGCATCATCGTGGATAGCCTGCATAGGAAAGGGTCGCGTAGGATACAGATGGCCATCTATTTACTGATGGGTTGGCTGATCCTGGTTGCTTTCTATCCCCTGATCAAGACCTTGCCCAGTGGTGCTCTAATGTTGCTGGTACTGGGTGGTGTGCTCTACACCAGCGGTATAATTTTTTATGCCCTTGATAAAAGGATGAAACACGCCCATGGTGTCTGGCATTTATTCGTACTGACCGGCAGCATTTCACACTACCTGGTAATGCTGCTTTATGTCTTGTAGACATTGTTAGATAGTCCAGCATTTCCCTCCAATACAAATCACCATCTCATCCCTGCGGTTAAAATCTAATGCTTTGACGTTATGTTCTACTGGATTACGGAAAAATGCCGGGCTTGCGCCAAGGATAACAGCGGTGCATCCTGTAAATTATAGTAGAAAATTTCTGGCTAATTGATATAGCATAGTATATGCTCACGCAAGTTGCAGTTTTTGTGTAGTAGTAGTTCCGGTAGTACCTCGCAGTATAAAGCGTCATCTCTTCCGAAATTTCTCAGCAGTAACTTGCCGCTAATACATTTTCATTAATCATAGAGGTAACCAGAATGGCTACAGGAACAGTAAAGTGGTTCAACGATAGTAAGGGTTTTGGGTTTATTACACCCTCGGACGGAAGCGCCGATGTATTCGTACATCATTCCGCTATCCAGAGCAGCGGATTCAAATCGCTAGCTGAAGGACAGTCCGTGACTTTCGATAGCGAGCGTGGCGAAAAAGGTCCTAGCGCAGTTAACGTTGTACCGCAATAAAACGACCCCGACCAAATCCCCGCTGTAGAGCGGGGATTTTTTACTGGGATAACAAACCATCTACAAGCACAAAAACAGCCCGCCTCCAATAATCAACGTTATTCAAAGCTCTCCCAGATAGATCATCCCTCATAGCTCTGAAGTTTTACATATTGTTAGAATAGTCGGAAAAGTTACACGCTTCGATCGAAGTGGTGGATCTGTATCAACAGCTGATAATTTCTGTCGCTGAACCAGACTAACCAAGACCCCAGCTTGCTAATGTATCATCGTACAGTTCACGATTTGGGCTGGTTGCGCCACGCTGTTTACATATCTCAGCGGCAAAGGTCAAAGCTCGCTCGATAATCTGGGATGCTGACCAACCTGCATGCAGACCAAACAGGGTGACTGCGCAAAATGCATCACCTGCACCCACCGTATCCACGAGATTTTCAATGGGTGGTGACTTACCTCCTACTGTACCATCCGAGGTTGTAATGAAGGCGCCTTCGGCCCCACGTGTCACTACAATTGCATCAAGCTCAAAACGCAATAGCGCCTCGTTTGCCGCTTGTCTAAGCCCCTCTTCTGAGCACGCAATTCCCGGTACGAGCGTGGCTAACTCCTCGTTATTGAGCTTGGCCCAGCGTGCCCGTGACAAAATGCTAGCAACAGTGGCCGCATCCCACCAGGGATCACGTAAATTGATATCCACGAAGACCGGGAGGTGCTGCTCCCTGAGCAGACGCTCGATTGTTTTTCTCGTCTGGTTGCGTATGATCAGCGAGCCTAAATAAATCAGGGACATACTCTGGTCGCGAATCGAATCCATCAGGAGCTGGTAATCAATATAGTCATAGGCCTGGTTTGCACGAATATCAAAGCGATGCTCGGTCCCTTGCATGGTAATCTCAACCCCACCTGTTGGAAATTCCGCATCACTTTGGATGCCATGGGTATCCAGCCCCCAATCCGACATTGCATCCAGGACGTTTTGCCCCTCAGTATCCTGGCCGATTCTGCTTAGAACAACCGGCTCCATGCCAAAGCCCCGCAAATGCCAGGCAACATTGAAGGGTGCGCCGCCCAACACCTGCCTATCATTTGGGAAAATATCAAACAGAACTTCGCCGCAGATAATCGGCTTGCCATGTAAGCGAGAAATGATCGTTGAACTCATAGCCCAGGAACCGTTATGTGAGTAAATGGTTGTCAGATATTAGATTAATGCGGTCATCGCAATTGTACTGCCAAGTTATTATTGTATTCCTCACCGCGATCAATATCCAAACAATAATATTGCTATTAACTATTTTTCCTGCGGTCAACGCAGACAACCATATCTATCATGGCTCTATGAAACGCAATGACTGGCAGGAACAAATCAAGCCGACGACAGAGAAAATATCGATTAATTATTTTTCATAATTTTCATGGATTGTAAATACTGAGGTTCGCGGCTTCACAGCATATTTCTAGATTTACCTACTGGATATAGCTGTGATGAATTTGTGATAAATGCGTGACGAGCACGTGACTTCTCACAGTGAAAATAGCTACGCGTTGTATTTTCAGTTTAACTGATTGAGAGGAGAAAAAATCTAATGAAGAAACTAATGATCGGCCTGTTGGCCGTTGGCAGTATGGGTGCGATGAGTGCTATGGCAAGTAATCGCCAAATGAGCATCGAAATCACCAACCTGACCAATGCAATTTATTTTACACCTTTGCTGGTATCATCACATAATGCAGATACTCATATTTTTCAAGTGGGCACATCCGCTTCAGCCAGTCTACAGGCTATGGCAGAGGGTGGCGACATATCCGGTCTCGATACCGACCTTATGGCAGTAGGCGCCAACAATGTAGCTAACCCGGCAGGTGGATTACTGGCCCCAGGCACATCTGTCACTGCCGCATTGGTGGCGGGGGAGCAAAATAAATTTCTATCATTAGCTGCCATGCTATTACCAACCAATGATGGCTTTGTCGGACTTGATGCAATAGAAATCCCCAGGAAAAAAGGTACTTATACATATTATCTGATCGGTTATGATGCTGGAACCGAAGCCAATGATGAGATCATCAATGGCGGTGGCACGCCCGGCACACCTGGCATTCCAGCAGATCCTGGCGGTAACGGAGGCATAAACGGCAGCGGCGTAACAGGTGCGGACTACAATACAACAGTCCATGTGCATCGAGGTATTATAGGTGATGCCAACGCTACTGGCGGCGTTAGTGACTTAAACAGCGTGGTACACCAATGGAACTCCCCTGTAGCTAAAGTTGTAGTGACTATTGGAGATGGAGGAGAAGAGGAAGACGACGACTAAATCTGTAACTTTACATTGCTACGGCTCCTGCGGGGGCCGTTTTAATTAGAGCTGAAAGTATAAAAGAAGGTTTTCAGTATTTTTCTCAAAAGAAGATAAATCTTTGTACTTTACCCCTACCTTCATGCCTTCTGCCCTCAAGGGTCCTCAAGACTCAGGGGAGAAAATAATTTTAGGTACTGGTAACAAGCTACACCGGAAATCCTCGTTCACGCAGATGACCTTTCGCCTCGATAGCAGTTAATGCCATATCCAACTCATTTTCCCAACTGTAAGACTCTGCCTCATCTAAATCGGCACCGACATCTATGTTCCAGTAAGGCTCATCGGCAAAAATACGGACATGACGAATTTCTTCGAAGCTTGGTGTTAACTCTGGCCAAGTCTCATGAAAGATGTCTTTGGGACGAGTAATGGACCATTCCGCGATCAACCGATAGTGCTCCGGTAATTCACGGTAAGCTGAATGGGTGCCCGTTTGAGGCTGTCCGCTGGATTCGTCGATGTGATCAGTATAGATGTAGACTATCAGTTTGGGTCGGCTACGAACAATATCCGCGGTGCGATTGATGCCCGCTGGCATCCACACTGACAATGCGACATCGAATGGGAAATCTACCTGCCGGTAATCGGCCTGGCTGCGCTGAAAAACTTCAGGGTCTGAAAAAACAGCAATCTGATTGGGTTTATCCGACGGATCTTCAAGCCCGACGACCTTGACGCCCTCGCGCCCCAGCAGGCTACCCAGAAAACCATTGCGGCTGTGAAAATCGCACACCACCGGCTGATCTGCCACTTGCCTGGCACAGTAGGCCAATTGTCTCATTTCTGCTCGCAGGGGATAGAAGGGCGCGATGGTATGGGCATTGGTAGTTGGGTCGCGATCGGGATTGCTGAAGACCAGCGCGTGCAGAGGCAAATTCTGAATCCGCTCCGCAAAGGTCAGTGTGCTATCCCAGGCTGGGTGTTCATGCTCTTGTAAGCCCACGATGCGATTAAACATCTCATCAGAGAATGCTTCCATTGCGCGCAATTTCTCGAAATGCGGGGGAGTCTCCTGAATATTTTCAGAATCAGTCATGTTGCTTCTCCGAGTACAATCTATTGGTGAAAGCGGGCGCTCAGTTCATGCACTGAATCAATAAACACTCGCACATGATCAGGATTAATATGCTGATGGATACCGTGTCCCAGATTGAAGACATGGCCCTCACCATGACCGAAGCTGGTGAGTACCGCCTCTACCTCAGTGCGGATACGTTCTGGCGAGGCATAAAGAGTGCAGGGGTCCATATTACCCTGCAGGACGACCCGGTCACCGATGCGCTTGCGTGCATCCGCCAGATCAATGGTCCAGTCAATTCCCAAGGCATCACAACCGGTATCTGCCATTGCTTCCAGCCAGCCGCTCCCACCCTTGGTAAAAAGAATCACCGGCACACGCCGTCCTTCATTCTCCCTGCTGAGGCCAGCAACGATCTGCTCCATATATCGCAGCGAAAATTCACGATAGTCGCGCGGTGATAATGCGCCACCCCAGGTATCAAAGATCATCACTGCCTGGGCGCCCGCCTCGATCTGGGCATTGAGATAATCCGTCACCGTACGGGCTAATATATCCAGCAGTTGGTGCATGAGCTGTGGCTGGTCAAACATCATCCCCTTGACGGTACCGAAATCTTTGCTCGAACCACCTTCAACCATGTAGGTCGCCAGGGTCCAGGGACTGCCGGAAAATCCGATCAGGGGCACCCGACCATCCAGCTCTCGCCTAATGGTTCGCACCGCATCCATAACATAACGCAATTCATTTTCTGGATCGGGTATCCCGAGTTGTTCTACGTCACGCCTGCTGCGCACCGTTCGCTCAAAACGAGGGCCTTCCCCAGCACTGAAATACAGACCCAGTCCCATGGCATCGGGTATAGTCAAAATATCCGAAAACAGGATGGCAGCATCCAGCTCATAACGCGCCAATGGTTGCAAGGTTACCTCGCAGGCCAGATCTGGTGTCCGACACAGCGTCATGAAATCTCCTGCCCTCTCGCGGGTGGCGCGATATTCAGGTAGATAACGGCCCGCCTGACGCATCATCCATACGGGTGTGACATCGACGGGCTCTCTTAGCAGGGCGCGCAGCAGACGGTCATTGGCTAGTTTTATCATCGTGGCAAATCACTCCGCCCGGTTAGAAACAGATCCACGGATCGTGCGGCCTGGCGTCCCTCACGGATTGCCCAGACCACCAGGGATTGACCGCGGCGCATATCGCCGGCTGAAAAAACCTTCTCCAGAGAAGTCTGGTAGTCGCCGGTGTTGGCATCAACATTACCACGCTGATCTAGAGAGACATCCAGTTCTTTCAGCATCCCTTCGTGCACCGGGTGTACAAAACCCATGGCCAGTAAGACCAGGTCAGCCTTGAGTTCAAATTCACTACCGTTTATTTCCTCCATTTTCCAGCCGCCACGCTGATCTTTTTTCCAGTCAACCCGGATAAGCTGGAGGCCGGTAACCTTGCCCTCTGCGCCAAAAAATACCTTGGTAGCAACGCTCCATTCTCGAGCAGTCCCTTCCTGCTGAGAACTTGAAGTGCGCAGTTTGTTGGGCCAATCGGGCCAGGTTAACATCTTGTCTTCTTTTTCAGGCGGCTGGGGTAAAATCTCCAATTGGGTAACGGACAACGCCCCCTGACGAATTGAGGTGCCAATACAATCGGAACCGGTATCGCCGCCGCCAATCACCACCACATGTTTGCCCTGTGCTGTAATTTCAGCGGCTGTGGGAATCGCATCACCCGCTACCCGTTTGTTCTGTTGAGGTAGAAATTCCATAGCAAAATATACACCGTCCAGATCCCGACCCGGTACCGGTAAATCGCGGGAATGTTCACTGCCCCCGCTCAACACAACCGCATCGTAATCATCCAGAATCTGGCGCGCTGTAATATCAACCCCGATATGGGTATTACAGCGAAAATTAACACCTTCAGCCTCCATTTGACTGCTACGACGATCGATAATGTGTTTCTCCATTTTGAAATCAGGTATACCGTAGCGCATCAATCCACCGATGCGATTATTCTTCTCGAAGACCGTAACCTCATGACCGGCGCGTGCCAGCTGTTGGGCGCAAGCCAAGCCAGCGGGGCCGGATCCTATAACGGCAACAGCCTTACCGCTCTTGTGCTGTGTAAGCTGTGGTTTGATCCAGCCTTCAGACCAACCCTTGTCAACCAGTGCGCATTCAATAGTTTTGATGGTCACAGGAACATCATCAATGTTCAGCGTACAAGCTGCCTCACATGGAGCCGGGCAGATACGCCCGGTGAATTCAGGGAAATTATTGGTAGAATGCAAAACATCCAGTGCGGCCTGCCAGTCTCCCTTGTAAGCCAGGTCATTCCAGTCCGGGATAAGGTTGTCAACCGGACAGCCCTGATGACAAAAGGGAATGCCGCAGTCCATGCACCGGGCACCCTGAATACTGACTTCGTCAGCCGGCAAGGGTACTATAAATTCATGGTAATGCTTGACCCTCTCCTCAACTGGCGCATAGTCGGGCTCTTTGCGGGGGTACTCCAAAAACCCTGTAGGCTTACCCATATTTCTACAATCCTCCCCTGGCATTCTGTCCCATTTCAGAAAGATGCTGACTCAATTTCATCTCTTCAAGGGCACGCTTGTAATCTACAGGCATGACCTTAACGAACTTGGGTAAATAGGCCTCCCAGTTTTGCAGAATCATGCGGGCACGGCTGCTATTGGTGTAATGCAAATGTTTTTCAATGAGCCCCTTCAATCGTTGTGCGTCATGACAGGTCATGTCATGGCTAATATCAACCAGGCCGTGCGTCTCCAGATCACTACCTTGATGCTCCAGGAC
Organism: Gammaproteobacteria bacterium; assembly: GCA_003230085.1. GTDB lineage: Bacteria > Pseudomonadota > Gammaproteobacteria > SZUA-140 > SZUA-140 > SZUA-140. Next base: position 21,082 of record QIGV01000069.1, on the reverse strand, counting down.
TTCCAGGGCCGCATCCTCTTCCTGAACGGGTTCGAGCTCAACCATCATCAGGTTGCAACGCTCCTGAAATGAACCCTGCTCATCCAGCACATAGGCAATCCCGCCGCTCATCCCCGCTGCAAAGTTACGTCCGGTCGATCCCAGCACCACAACAATACCACCGGTCATGTATTCACAGCCATGATCCCCGACTCCTTCTACCACTGCGGTGGCACCAGAGTTGCGCACTGCAAAACGTTCTCCCGCAACGCCGCGGAAATAGCACTCGCCGCTAACGGCACCATAGAGTACGGTGTTACCTACGATGATGTTTTCTTCGGGGACAATAGGGGTTTCTTGCGGTGGAAAGATCACCAGGCGCCCACCAGACAGGCCCTTACCAACGTAATCATTGGCTTCACCGGTCAATTCAATTGCAACCCCATGGGCAAGAAAAGCACCGCAACTTTGGCCGGCAATACCACGCGCCGAAATCAGAATTGTATCTTCAGGCAAGCCTTTATGGCCGTAGCGTTTGGCAACCTCACCTGACAGCATGGCACCAAAGGTGCGATTAGTATTTCTAATTGATGTCTCGATACGCACAGGTTTGCCGTCTTCGAGTGCAGCACGGGCCTGCCTTATCAGTTCATGGTCGAGCGCCTGATCCAGACCATGGTCTTGTTCTTCACAGCGATAGGTCGCCACATCAGGGCCTGCCTGTGGTGCTGTCAAAATACGCGTAAAATCCAACCCGCTGGCCTTCCAATGTTTGACAGCGCGGCGCATATCCAGCATATCGGTACGGCCAATCATTTCATCCAGCTTACGGAAACCTAACTTAGCCATCAGACCTCTGACTTCTTCCGCAACCATGAAAAAATAATTCACCACGTGTTCCGGCTGCCCGGTAAAACGTTTACGCAGTTCCGGGTCCTGGGTCGCGACACCTACGGGGCAGGTATTGAGGTGGCATTTCCTCATCATAATACAACCCTCAACGATCAGCGGCGCGGTTGCAAAACCAAATTCATCGGCCCCTAACAGGGCACCAATGACCACATCCCGACCGGTACGAAGACCACCATCCACCTGAACAGCAATCCGCCCGCGCAACCTGTTCATGACCAGGGTCTGGTGAGTTTCCGCCAGACCAATTTCCCATGGTGAACCGGCGTGTTTAATGGATGTTAATGGGCTGGCCCCGGTTCCACCGTCATAGCCGGAGATCGTGACGTGATCGGCATGTGCCTTGGATACACCTGCCGCGACCGTACCAACACCTATTTCCGAGACCAGCTTGACGCTGATCCGTGCTTCTGGATTGACATTTTTCAGGTCATGGATTAATTGAGCCAGATCTTCTATTGAATAAATATCATGATGTGGCGGCGGTGAGATAAGACCCACACCGGGTGTGGAATGCCGGACCCGTGCTATGGTGGCGTCCACCTTGTGGCCTGGCAGCTGCCCACCTTCACCAGGCTTGGCGCCCTGGGCCATTTTGATCTGGATGTCATCTGCATTCACCAGGTATTCGGTAGTCACACCAAAACGCCCCGATGCTACCTGCTTGATAGCTGAGCGCATGGAGTCACCGTTTGGCAGTGGCTGAAAACGTTCCGTTTCTTCACCACCCTCACCAGTGTTGGATTTGCCACCGATGCGATTCATGGCAATGGCCAGGGTAGAGTGCGCCTCAAGAGAGATTGACCCATAGGACATGGCGCCAGTAGCAAAGCGTTTGACGATCTCCACCGCCGGCTCCACCTCATCCAGCGGAACAGACTCATGCGAAAACTTGAAATCGAACAGACCACGCAAAGTCAACAAACGTTCATCCTGCTCATTGATCAGGCGCGCATATTCCTGATAAGTGGAGACGTCATTGGCGCGAGTCGCATGCTGTAGCTTGGCGATGGTATCAGGCGTCCAGACATGATGTTCGCCACGCAACCTAAAAGCGTAATCACCACCGACATCAAGTGCATTTTGATAGATCTGCTCATTGCCATAGGCATTCTGATGCCAGCGTACCGCCTCTTTGGCAACTTCCTGCAGGCCAATGCCCTCTATCACTGTTGCTGTACCGGTAAAATACTGATCGACAAACTCGCTGGATAAACCAACCGCATCAAAAATCTGCGCGCCGCAATAGGATTGATAGGTTGAAATGCCCATCTTGGACATCACTTTCAGCAAACCCTTCCCTATGGCCTTGATGTATCGTCCGTGGATTTCATCGACATCCACCACATTGGCATCAGGCACCTGCTCGAATTGTGAGCTTAGAGTCTCAAAGGCAAGGTAGGGATTAATCGCCTCTGCGCCATAACCTGCCAGCACTGCAAAATGATGGACCTCTCGTGCTGCACCAGTTTCTACAACCAGGCCAGTCTCGGTACGTAAGCCCGCCCAAACCAAATGATGATGTACGGCTGCAGTGGCCAATAATGCCGGTATGGCCAGGTGGTCCACATCTATAGCGCGGTCTGACAGGATGAGAATATTATAACCCTCATTGACGGCTTCACCGGCCTGCTCACATAAATTTCCCAGCGCATCCGTCATTCCCGTAGCGCCCAGATTGGCCGGGTAACAGATCGACAGAGTACGCGTACGAAATGCACCTTCTGTATGACCATGAATATCGCGGATCTGTTCAAGGTCTGCATTCGTTAAAATAGGCTGGTGTACTTCCAGGCGCATGTGTGACCCGGCCTGATCCAGATCAAGCAGATTGGGTCGTGGGCCCACCAGTGAAACTAGCGACATCACTAGTTCTTCACGAATGGGGTCAATAGGAGGATTCGTCACCTGGGCAAAATTCTGTTTGAAATAATTGAACAGAGGCTTGGGACGGCTGGACAATACCGCCAGTGGATTGTCCGCACCCATAGAGCCAGTTGCTTCCTGGCCGGTGAGTGCCATCGGCATCATTAGAAACTTGATATCCTCCTGGGTATAACCAAAGGCCTGTTGGCGATCAAGGAGTGAATCCTGATCATAATGATTACTGTGGGCCTTGCCGGGCAGGTTGTTGAGGTGAAACTGTGTCTGCTCCAGCCATTGTTGATAGGGATGGGCACGGGCTAGTTGGGCCTTGAGCTCAGCATCATCAATGATACGGCCGGCCTCCATATCGATCAGAAACATCTTGCCCGGTTGCAGGCGCCATTTCTTGATAATCTTGTGTTCCGGCACCTCGAGCACGCCCATCTCCGAAGCCATTACTACCAGGCCATCATCAGTAATCAGATAACGCGCGGGCCTCAGTCCATTGCGATCCAGGGTGGCGCCAATCTGCCGACCGTCACTGAATGCGACAGCCGCCGGACCATCCCAGGGCTCCATCAGTGCAGCATGATATTCATAAAAGGCACGCCGTTCTTCATCCATCAGGGGATTACCTGCCCAGGCCTCCGGGATCAGGAGCATCATGGCATGAGCCATGGAATAGCCACCGGCAATCAACAATTCCAGCGCATTGTCAAAACATGCGGAATCCGACTGATTCTCGGCAATCAGGGGCCACAGCTTCTGCAGGTCATCGCCCAACAGCTTCGACAGCATCGAGTGTCGGCGTGCCGCCATCCAATTGATGTTGCCGCGCAGGGTATTAATCTCGCCATTGTGGGCAATCATGCGGAATGGCTGCGCCAGGTCCCAGGAGGGAAACGTATTCGTCGAAAAGCGTTGATGCACCAGGGCAAATGCCGAGCTCAAGCGTTCATCATTAAGGTCTTTAAAATAAGTATCAACCTGGCCCGCTAATAGCATGCCCTTGTAACACAGGGTTCGACTGGACAGTGATGATATATAGAAATTCTCTTTACCTTCAATCCGGGAATTACGCACCGCATGTTCGACAACCTTGCGAATCACAAACAGCTTGCGCTCGAAGGCATCCTGATTTTCACATCCCTCTCCGCGCCCGACAAAAACCTGTCGCACCACGGGTTCGACTAGTTTGACGCTCTCACCCAGACCACTGTTATCAGTTGGCACATCACGCCATCCACAACAAGTCTGGCCCTCATTGCGGATCGTATCTTCAATCAGTTTTTCACAATCACGGCGACTATTGTCCTGCTGTGGCAGGAAAATCATACCGACAGCATACTCTCCTGTAGCGCCGAGATTTAGACCATCCCGGGAACAAATTTCCTGAAAAAAATTATCTGGTATTTGCATCAGGATGCCAGCGCCGTCTCCGGCTAGCGGGTCTGCCCCAACAGCACCCCGGTGGGTCAGGTTTTCCAGTATCTGCAAGCCCTGACGGATAATTGTATGGCTCTTACGACCTTTGATATCGGCGACAAACCCAACACCACAAGCATCATGCTCATTGCGGGGGTCATATAATCCCTGTCTTTGAGGTCGTTTTAAATATTTATTCTCATTGCCCATTTTTAACAAACCTTGAATTCAATGCCTAACTTGTCCTGCCAGCGTAGTTCACCAGCTTTCAACCTGTTTAATCAGTTGGGTACGAAACGCGAGCGCAGGGGAGGGCATTATACTTGCCAGAAGCCTTTCATTCAATGAATCCGAGCGTGTAATTTGCTACCTCAAAGGATTAACTTACTGATAATACGGAATATATCACTTATTTGTCGCCCGTCATCCGGGCAGCGTCTGGAATACGTGTTAGCGTGCAATAGCCCTGAATTCGGTAATCGAATCGTGGATAGAGCCAAATTGACGTATCCACGGCGTAATCCCCTTTATTTTCCTGATTAACTGCTTGCTACCTTGGATAGCATCATCTCTTGTAGAATAGTCGCCGTAGCTTACTGCAACCAGCTCCTGGTCTTGTTTCAGGGTGCGGAAATAAACTGCTTGCGACTCGACCCCCCATTTATTGACTCGCTGTGTCACAGCATCAAAATCCATTGCCATTAACTGCAAGGTATAGTGTTGGGGATTGCGGGCTAGCAAACGATCTTCATCGTCGCGTATGCGCGTCTTGTCTGCTGAAACTTCTACGGTATCACCATGATTAAATGCAGGTGCCGTTGCTAGAGCATCCGTTGCCCGAATTTTTGCCTGGATCGCGTCGAAAGTGCGCACCCAAGGTTTGATACCGCGAATATTTTTTTGCAACTCATCCGCTGCAACCTTGCCCGCCTGGCGACTTGTAAATTCGCCATATAATACTGCCTGCAATGCCTGATCAGTTCTATAATAGGCCACCTCCTCACCAATCCCCCATTGACCGACTAACCGGGTAACCTTGGATTCATCCATTGCCATTAACTGGACAGTAAAATGCTGGGGATTTCTCAATAGAATCCAGTCCTCCTGTCTAAGTGATGCCTCTGTCTTTGATTGATCAACAATTTTCTCAGGCGAGTTGGATACCGGGGTTGCCTGAACGACAGCTTCTGCAATTTTATCATTTGTTGCCGGTTGTGATGTCTCTCCAGAATCACCCGATCCGGTATCGGGCTGAGGTGCCACAAGGGGCTCAGTCACCGCTGGAGGCGTGGCATTATCCGTGGGGCCGTCAGCTACAGAACTATGCTCACTATCATCATTTTCTTCGGTCGCAGCATCAGGTACAGAAGCATCCTCTACCATGTCAGGTGCTTCGTGTATGGCAGGTTGCTCACTGGCTGTCTGCGGCGGCGGATCTTCCCAAGGGAACCGGGTAACGCTGGTTGACGCCAGTGTTTCCGGTGGGCTTACAGCAACCTCAACGTCTCCTTCAAGCACTTCCGGTTCAATTGACTGATTGATTTTGTCTTGTAACAAAATAATTGCGCCAAATACAACGACCGCAGAGACAATACCAATTTTACGCCATGGAAGGGTCAATTTTTCTATTACTGAGCTCAGCGGTTGCGGCGATGGCGCCTTGCCATCAATTTTTCCTTGTAAGGCTTTCATAGCGCTAGCATTAATTTTTCCCGGCACACCACCGGCCTCCTCATGGATCGCGTTGAAGACCGCAGTCGTGAATACTACATCACCGGTACCGCCCGCCACGGTAAGGCGGTGTTGTATATAACCGCGCGTATCATCTTCGCTGAAAGGCAGAAGCTCAAATGTATGGCTGATTTTGGTGCGCAGCAGTTCCAGTGAAGGGCTTTTGAGTCTTTCCATTAGCTCCGTCCTGCCTACCAGAATGATACACAGCAGGCGGTCCTCCTGGTTATCATAATCAAGCAGTGATCCGAGAAAACGTAGGATCGGCAGCCCAATAAGATGGGCGTCCTCGATAATTACCACTGGTGACAATGCACTATTGCGTTGGGCTTTCAGCATCTTGTGCATATTGAGGATGCGACATTCAAGGCTTAATTCAGGGGAAGCATCGAACAAAAAAACTTCAGCAAGTCTCAATAGCACGGTATTTACATCGGTTGCAATATCCGCGTCTATCTGACAGATTCGCCAGGAGGGGCTAGACTTGGCAATGACCTGCTGTACTAGGCAGGTTTTGCCACTGCCCCGGCCACCAGTGAGTAACAGTGCATCACTATAGGGTGCGAGATGAAGGAGGAATTTGAGACATTTAGCACGCAGTGTTTCGGCATAAAAGAAATCTTCATCATTGACTGGTGAAAAGGGCTCACGCCGAAGTTCGAGGCGCGCCATAGTCGCTATCTCGTCACCCTGCTGCTGAGACTCCTGATTTATAGTCACGCTGGAGATTCCTCACCTCGTATAAAAACGACTCGATATCCTCGACTCACCTGTGTTTCCCTGCACCGCATCATCGACTCTACAGCCTCCTCAAATGATTCATGATGCTCATGCTTCACCTTGCCAGCATACCCCTGATAGCCCCATTCCCGAACCATTGTCCATCCATCCAGTAAATCTTGTTGTACAAATAAATGATAAAACCGTGGTGGCTTGTCATCTTGTGGAGTTATCTGCATATAAATCTGCATACGCTAGAGGTCTGTAGGGCTTATTTTTTCCACTACTGCTCTGAGTCAGAGCTCAGGTTGACATCATGGGATTAAACATTCGCTCATACTCAGAAATCGCATAACGGTCAGTCATACCTGCAATATAGTCTGCCACTACTCGGGCCTGCCCCGCAACACTATTGACACTCTTCTCTGATGCCACCTTTCTATAGTACTCAGGCGGCAAAAGCCGGGCGTCATTCATAAATACTTCAAACAGGCTTGATACAATTTTTTCCGCTTTGATGCTCATGCGCAAAACCCGGTAATGCCGATAGAGCGCTGAACGCAAAAAGTGCTTTAATTCCTGGTTCAATTGCTTCATGCCAGGTCCAAAACTAACTAGCGTATCATTGGCGCAGCGTATATCAGTAATACTTTGTGGCTTCACTTTTCCGATACACACCCGACTACTTTCAACAAGGTCACTGACCTGACTATCGATAATGCGCCTGACAACCTCATGTATGACTCGTCGCTGGGGTAGATCCGGATAATTACGGACAACATGTTCATACTGCTCCCGAAACAGCTGCACCGCTAGCAACTGCTCTATTGTTATCAAACCAGCGCGCAATCCATCATCTACATCATGGCTGTTATAGGCGATTTCATCTGCCAAATTGACGAGTTGCGCCTCAAGGCTGGGTTGTTGTTGCTTGATAAAACGTTCACCAACCTCGCCCAGTATTCTGGCATTTGATAGCGAACAGTGCTTAAGAATCCCTTCGCGGGTTTCAAAACTCAGGTTTAGTCCGTTGAAGTCCGCATATTTTTCCTCCAATTCATCAACCACCCGCAGTGATTGCAGGTTATGTTCAAACCCACCATAATCCTGCATACAGCGATTCAGGGCTTCCTGCCCGGCATGACCGAAGGGGGTATGACCCAGGTCATGAGCCAGTGCAATTGATTCCGTTAAATCCTCATTAAGATGTAATATGCGGGCAATTGCCCGTCCTATCTGCGCCACTTCCAGGGAATGAGTCAGACGGGTACGGTACATATCGCCTTCATGGTTGACAAATACCTGAGTCTTATATTCTAAGCGGCGGAAAGCGGCGCTATGAACGATACGGTCCCTGTCACGTTGAAATTCGGTACGGTGGTGTGGTGAGGATTCCTTAAAGCGTCGCCCTCTGGAATTATTTTCACATACTGCGTAAGCTGCCAGCTGAAACATATCAACAATACCCGAGGAAAGCTGCGCTTTTGCATGGGCAGCCATGCCTAATATTTAACATTTCATACTTCATGCTTCATAGTATCCTGGCGACAGGCAGAAATACTTTTTTTCAAAACCTCCAGATCAAAGTCATCGCTTAGAAATGCACTTCCAATCGAGCCAAGCAAAACCAGTCGTAATTTACCGCATTGGACTTTCTTGTCCACCGCCATCAACGTTAAAAAACGGTCTACTGATATCTTTGTGGGCGCATTGACTGGTAGTTGCGCTCGCTGGATGAGATCAATTATACGCTGCCTGTCAGCACTGGTTATCTTCCCCATACGGTGTGACATCTCGCTAGCCATACACATCCCCGCTGCAACGGCCTCTCCATGCAGCCATGCCCCGTAACCCATGCCGGTCTCAATCGCATGAGCAAAGGTATGACCCAGATTTAGCAGCACCCGTATGCCACTTTCTCTTTCATCAGCGGCGACAATTTCAGCCTTGTAGTGGCATGATTTTTCAATAGCGTAGGCGATAGCAGCATCATCGCGGGCCAGCAAGGCGTCCATATTTTCCTCCAGCCAGGTAAAAAAATCGGCATCGCGGATCAAGCCATATTTGATGACCTCGGCAAGACCGGCATGTAATTGTCTATCCTCCAGTGTTTGCAGGGTTGCAGTATCGATGAGAACGCAGCGGGGCTGGTGGAATGCGCCGATCATGTTTTTTCCAAGTGGATGATTAACGCCAGTTTTACCGCCCACTGAAGAGTCCACCTGAGCCAACAGAGTGGTAGGAATCTGGATGAAATCGATACCACGCTGATAGCAGGCCGCAGCAAAACCGGTCATGTCCCCAACGACACCACCACCCAGAGCAATAAGTGTCGCATCGCGGGAAAAACGTGCTTGCAGCAGGGCATCAAAAATACGATTCAGAATATCAAGATTCTTGAATTCCTCGCCATCCGGCAAAATAACCGTTTCACATTGATAATCACTCAATGCAGTCAGCACCTGACTAAGATAGAGCGGCGCGATAGTTTCGTTACTGACGACCATAACCTGTTGACCGCTGATAAAGGGATTCAATAATTCCGGCTTACCCAGCACGCCGTTGCCGATAATTATCGGATAGCTGCGCTCACCTAATGAGAGCTGTAGTGTTTTTGTTTTCATTCTATTCCAGGTTAGCGAAACAAGCCGCTATGGTTTGTATCTGGCACGCCGCAGCCCCTTATTGGATACATCCCGGGTCTTTGTCCGCTTCTTTAACTGACTGATAATCATATTGACCGTCATGCGAAGACTGCGATTATCCGTATCCACGATGATATTTGCAATTTCACGGTATAAAGGGTCACGAATGGTCATCAACTCTTCCAGGCACTGGCGGGGATTCGCTGTCTGGAGTAAAGGGCGGTTACGATCCCGGTTGGTTCGTTTTTGCTGCTGGTCAACCGATGTGTTCAGGTATACCACCGTGCCTCTACTGGCAAGATCATGACGATTATCATCTCTCAGCACGACACCACCTCCGGTAGCCAGCACGATTCCCTGGCGCTGAGTCAACTCATCGATGGCTAGATGTTCGCGTTCCCGAAAACCCACTTCACCTTCGATGTCAAAAATCCAGGGGATATTGGCGCCCGTCCGCGTCTCTATCTCATGGTCGCTATCGTAAAACTCCTTTTTCAGGGATTTCGCCAACATACGTCCGATAGTGGTCTTGCCCGAACCCATGGGACCCACCAGGAATATATTACCGGTTTTATCCATAACCACGAGATATGCCAGAGTTCAGGGGAGAAATCAATTATAAGCATTGTTAGTATGAAAAAAGGCCCCTTTAAGGAGCCTTTTCTCGTACAGCTTACGGTTATACCTAATTAGTATTCGTACATCCAACTTGCGTCCCGAAAGGACTGACTACACCAGGCACCGCAGCCGCTGTATTTGTGACATCAGAGGCAGAAATAGGCAGCCAGAACAAAACAGTATCGTTGGACTCGGTACCGGCCACCTGGGTAGTCGCCGTCAGCCTGACATAGACCCACATGGCAAATTCCTGCGCATAGAAGATATCAAACTCAAAGGTACCATCAGCGCCGGTGGTCACCAGGGAAGGTGCAGCGGCTATATTGCCTGGCTCGATGACCCCGCTGTTGTTGATATCTTCACCTGGATCCAATATGCCATTCTCGTTGATATCCTCGTTGGGACATAGATCAACTGGAAACTGGACCCAATCATCACCTACTACCTGCCAGTCTCCCTTGGCGTATTGTACGGGATTAATCGATAAGGTCACATTTTCATTGGCCACCGCATTGCCGTTGGCATCTGTGACCATCACCGTGTACTGCTTGTTATATTGGGTGGCGCCCACTTTGGCCACATTATTGCCCGTCCCCAGCCTGACAAAAAGTCCGTTCTGTGCCACAGTCAGATTAACGGTTCCAGTAACTGCCGGGGTGTCATCAACAAAGGCGGTGATCTGGACTCCATCCTTGGATGTCGTCGCGGCCGACGACACGTAAGCAGTGCTGGCACGCCCCAGTGTGTCTGTGGTAGCAGTGGCCGTCGTTAACGAGCCACCACTAAGATCTTGAGTGATTGAGAAACGTACCACTTTACCCTTCACCAGGTTATTACTAGGATCGCGGATAGTGGCCGTAATGGTGGACTGCTGCTGTACCGTCTGGGACCCGTCATTGGGGCCAATGGTGGCCGGAGCGACCTGCAGGTCGATGAAAGCCGCCGTGGTAGCGATAAAGTTGATATTGGTACTGGTTGAAGGGCCATTGGTCACAAAGGCTGTGACTGTAGAGGGGCCAGCAAAGATCGATGAGATATAGACCTTGGCGTCACCGCTGGCATCCGTGGTCACACTGGTGCCAACATTGGTGCAAATGTTATCCGTGAAAATCGAGCCACGGGTAGCAGAAAAGCTGATGGCCTGCCCCGTATTGGGCACATTATTCACAAGCCAATTCAGATTAATCTCGGTACAAGTGCTCAGATTGATATCTGCATTCACCAGTGGTGTGGTAATCTTGAAATCATCACCCGATATCGTCAGTACATGGGTCATAGAAACACCGAGAGCAGTGACGGTGATGGTATCCGTACCAGCACTGACTGGGGCCACAGATACTTGTATCTGACCTGCCGAATCTGTCATTAATGTAGGAGCACTCAGCGTGCTGCCCAGGGATGAAGTCACTGTCATTAGCGTGCCAGTGATCGCATTTCCATCCGAGTCTGTCAATACTATGATCAAAGTAGCGCTATCGCCTGTAGTCAGCGAGTTTTCACCACTGATAGATATACCGGTCCCTGTGACATCAACTGTAGTCGACTGGGTCACAGCACCGGCTGCCGCAGTTAGTGTGATAGTACGGTTGGTGAAATCGCCACCCGGCGTCAGGGTGGCGGTTGCCTGTCCAGCAGAATCCGTGGTGCCCTGAGTAACAGCCAATGAACCACTGTCAGCGGTAAAAACGACCGGGACCTGATCCATCACTAGATTGCTCCCATCTTTTACGATTGCTGTTACGGTAACCGTATTCGCACCGCTCGAACCTAGCTGGGGCGAACTAACTAATAATAGAATCGATGCCACACCGGTGGTCGCGCCGGTTGCGGCGGGATTATCAGACTCGAAGCCCGCCGAACTATCTAAACAGCTCGATAGCATGCCTGTAATAATCAGTAGCATGATAATTTTAATGGTCTTAATCATGGGTATTACTCCCGAACGTCCAGTCAGTGTCGTTGTTCTTGGCATCATAATAAATTGGATTCTGAAAACCTCTTAGAATATGTCGTCTAGAAAAGATGTTTACTTTAGGGCCCATGTAGTTCCATCGCCTGCCATCTAAATAGACTCAGGGTTTTGACATTTACACGCCTTCTAACCGCATTAGCGCAACGTCAGTTCTTCTTTGAGAATCTTGGGCGTTACAAATATCAGCAGTTCCCGCTTGTCATTCTGTGTACGTGTCTGGCGAAACAGTACGCCGAGTAGCGGAATATCGCCCAGCACAGGCACACTGTCAATTTCGTCGAGTTTAGTCTGTTCATAAATACCGCCCAATACAACGGTTTCACCATTATCCACCAGTACTTGAGTCTGAACCGAACGGGTATCAATACTGGGCACCCCGAAGAAGACTACTCCAACGCTATCCTTATTGACCTGAAGATCCATGATGACCCGGTCATCCGGCGTAATTTGCGGCGTCACCCTTAAACTCAATACCGCCTTTTTGAATGTTACTGCTGTCGCACCACTGGAGGCCGCCTGCTGATAAGGAATTTCCGTGCCCTGTTCGATTATCGCTTCTGACTGATTGGCCGTAATGACACGCGGGCTGGATACTATTTCACCCTGCCCCTCGGCCTGCATGGCTGACAGTTCGAGGTCCACCAGAAAATCCGATCCCAGCACCGCAAAGGCAATTTGGCCCGCAGGATTGGCAACCGGAAGATTGACATTCAGACGGTCGGACAAGCTCGGCAGACTGACAGGAGGCGGAGAAGTGCCCACCATGGTATCGGTACCCGTTAATGTGCCCGAAGAATACCCAAACGTATTATTATTAACTTCTCCCACACCCGATACACCAAACCTTACACCCAGATCTCGGCCGAAATTGTCACTGGCTATAACAATGCGTGATTCGATCAGAACCTGGCGCACCGGGATATCCAGCTTGATGACCAATCTTCTAATTTCATCCAGTTTTTCTGCAGTATCCCGTACCAGTAAAGAATTGGTACGCTCATCAACAGTAACACTACCACGCTCGGACAATAGGGAGTTTTCCTCAGCCTTCAGCAGAGTAGCAATATCTCCCCCCTTGGCATAGTTGACCTGCATCAAATCGGTAAACAGTGGCGCCAGTTCCTTCACCTGTTGCTGGGACTCCAGCTCCTGTTTTTCCCGCGCCGCAATTTCTTCGCTGGGCGCAACCAGGATGACATTCCCAGTCTGACGCATTGCCAAACCCTTGGTCTTCAGGATAATATCCATCGCCTGGTCCCAGGGAACATTTTTCAACCGCAAAGTAACATTTCCCTCTACAGAATCACTGGTCACTAGATTCATACCAGTAAAATCGGCAATCAACTGCAACACTGCCCGTACTTCAATATCCTGGAAACTGAGCGATAGTTTATCGCCTGAATATTCGGGCTTCTTTAAGCGTGCCTGCTCGAGCTCCTCATCGGTAACTGGTTTGACTTCAAGTGTAAAGACTTCACCAGATTGATAGGCAAGTTCATCAAATTCACCCTCGGTCTCAATGATCAGGCGTACATTCCCGTTACTGGAAAAGCTGTCTATCATCGTGACCGGTGTTGCGAAATCAATGACGTCCATGCGCCTGATGAGATCTGTAGGCAAGCTGGCACCAATGAAATCAATGATGATTCGCTTCGCGGATTCATTGACATTTACGGGTATGGAGGCATCTGTCATGGCTACGATGATGCGCCCTTCACCATTGATCCCGCGTTGAAAATCGATACTCTTTACGCTATGGGTAGAACTACCCACTACAGCATCAGTCGTGGCTGTGGAAAATATCGGCGTGGTGACATCGGCCGCCGTCCTAGGTGAGGCGCCTTCAAGCGTAATATAAACATTGTTGCCATCGACACGTGTTTCGTAAGGGACGATCTGATCAAGATTCAGAACGATCCGGGTGCGCCCCTTTGCTTCGACTGCATTGATGCTTCTGATAACACCCACGTCGACGGATTGGCGTCTAGGTACATTGCTAGATGTTTCAGGGAAATCGAGTGCAATTCTTGCTGGGTTTTCGATGGAAAAGCTTAATGGTTTATTATTGATCCCGGCGCCTGAAAGAGAAAGCTTGACCTGCACCTTGTTGCCAGGCAAAGCTGAAAAGCCAATGCTCTCCAGTGTGCGAACAGATGATGCCACCTCAGCAGCAATACTGGTTCCAGGAATCAAAAACAGCAGGGCTACCAGGATACTGGCATAAATCTGTCGAAGCAGCTCATTGCCTGAAGATCTCATACCCATTTCTGTGCTCCCATCATTTACCTGTATCCAGTCTCGCAAGAACCATTCCATAATTGCCCCCATAGCGGGATTATTTAATTTCATCTACCGACAACGAGGCCTGGCGCTCTTCCCAGCCTCCCAAACCATCCGGTACAATTTCCGACAGCAGGAGTTTTGCTTCCAACACCCGACTGATTTTTCCATAATTCTGACCCAAATGGTTATCGGGCCTAACCCGATATATAATGCCATCAGGCGCTTTCACCAACCCCCAAACTTGTTGGTTAAACTCCAGCGTTCCAATCATCTTCAAGGCATCCAACGGGAAGTTTTCCAACACTTCCTTGCGTCGATTAACGTTGGGTCGCACACCTTCAACCATACTTTGAGTTTTGGCTGTCGTCTTTACTTCCGACCTGAAAGTCGAAAAAGGATCCCTGAGACTGTTAGCACTGTATTTATAAGTTTCGGCTGTTTTAAATTCAGGTAAAGGCTCAACTGCGCCTTTTTTCATTTTTGTTTCAGCGACAAAACTTTCCAGATCTCCAATACCGCTATCACTGCAAGCCATCAGCGTTGCGCCTAACAGAACAACGACGCCTATTTGTCCGCATTTCAGCATCGTTTTTATGGAGGCGACTGCCATTTTGGCCAATCCAGAAACAGTGCTAGCACTCATGTGCCTGCTCCTTTTTTGTCCTTACTACTCGCCAATGCTTCAATTTCATCCTCATCAAGGTAACGGTAGGTTTTTGCAGTAACTTCCATGACCAGCGTATCCGGATCATCTTTGAACGACGAGATGGAAAAATCCTGTAATGTTACAATACGCGGGAGCGCTGCCACCTCACTAACAAAATTCCCGAATTCGTGATATTTGCCGCTGACTTTTATCTTGATAGGCAATTCGGCATAAAACTCAGCAGGCTTTTCTGACAGTGGCTTGAATAATTCGAACGCCAGACCATTTTCCAGCCCAGTCTGGGAAATATCCACCAATAGCTCTGCAACTTCCGTCTTACTGGGAAGCTGACGCAGCATGGTACCGAATGAACGCTTCATCTCTACCATCTGGGCCTTATAGGCATCGAGATTGGCAGCCTGATGTGCCTTTTTGACAAATACGTTTTTCAGCTCCTGTTCCTTATTGCGGGTAGTCTCCAACGATGCCAACTGGCTTTTGGTATCAAACCAAAGCCCGCTACCTAGTACTACAAGAGAAATAATGACAACCACAGCAACTTTGAACGCGACTGGCCATCTCGTCACATCGTTTAAATCTATTGATTTAAGTTGCTCAAAATCAATATTCATGGGTTTGATCCTGCATCTTGCTCTCTATCTCGACGTGCGTGGGTAACATTCAGAGTAAAATGGCTGGTGCGTACGCGTCCCTTTTCATCAGCCTTAATCACTTCCAACCGGGGATTTTCATACCAATTGGACTGATCAAGATTTCTCATAAAAGAGGATACCCTTGCATTCGACTGAGCAACGCCTTCCAGTATGATAGCAGTCTCCTGCTGCTTGGCCTTGACCAGGAATATACCCGCTGGGACAGTGCGCACCAGGCCATCAAATAGATGAACAATTTCAGGGCGGCGCGTCTGTAATTCCTGGATGATATTCATCCGTGCCAACAATTTTTGTTTTTCAGACTTAATAGCCTTTATTTCCTCTATCTTTTTATCAACCTGCGCCGTCTCGCTCTCCAGGTAATTGTTGCGGGTATTTTGCGCATCAATCAAACCACCAATATGGATGTGAATATAAAAAATGGTAACCGCCATCAATACCGCAGCAGCGCCGGCAATTGTAAAAAATTGCCGCTGCTGCTCCTTGCGCCGCGCTTCCCGCCATGGCAATAGATTAATACAGGTCATTTCTCTGAGTACCGTCTTAATGCAAGTCCACAGGCAATCATAAGGGAAGAGGCATCATCTCTGATGCCATCCGGCTTTATGCTGGACGTCAATGACATGTTTGCAAAAGGATTGGCTACTGAAGTAGTGATCCCCAATTTGTCTTCTATCATGGCATCTACGCCAAGTATTGAGGCACAACCCCCGGCCAATACAATGTGGTCCACACTGTTATATTGACTGGATGAAAAGAAAAACTGCAGTGAACGACTGACCTGCTGAACCATTGCCTCCTTGAATGGCATTAGTACTTCCGGCTCATAATTTTCAGGTAAACCACCTTGTTTTTTTGACAATCCCGCCTCGTCATAGGAAAGCCCATAGCGGCGCTGGATTTCATCTGTCAACTGCTTGCCGCCAAAAACCTGCTCTCGCGTATAAATCACTTTGAAATCATGGGAAACACTCAGTGTGGTCATTGTGGCACCAATATCCACTGTCGCGATTGTCTTGCCAATGCCACTATCCGGCAATTGATGCCCCAGCAAGGAGAAGGCAGCCTCCATCGCAAATGCCTCGACATCAACGATTTTTGCAGTCAAACCACCCAACTCCAGGGCCGCGATCCTTATATCAACATTTTCACTGCGCGAAGCTGCCAGTAAAACATCGACCATTTCCTCGTTTTTCTCAGAGATCCCCAGAACTTCGAAATCCAGGTTGACTTCTTCCATGGGGTAAGGAATATACTGATCCGCTTCCAATTGAATCTGATCTGCCATATCATCGTCCGACAAGGATGCTGGCATTGAGATGATCTTGGTAATCACCGCTGAACCGGCAACAGCAACGGCAGCCTGTTTGGTGCGGGTACCTGCGCGGTTGACGGCACGTTTGATGGCGCTACCAACAGCTTCCACATCGGCAATATTTTTTTCTTCTACGGCATTTTCTGGCAGGGGGACTACAGCATAGCTCTCGACACGATAGCGATCACCACTTTGTCCCAGCTCCAGCAACTTGACGGATGTTGAACTGATATCAAGACCGATAAGTGACGACGGCGCCCTGTTAAATAATTGGAAATCCATAACGTTCTTATATTCCTGTAGGAAGAAACAAGTTCCTTTTTGCTATACTCATCCCGTGCTCAACTATAGGTAGTAAGTGTTTTAAAGACAATCAATATTATGTACCTCTGTGGTTATCGTCCAATGCCGGTAAAAGTTTTATACTGAATCAAACATTATTTTCTTGACCAACTTCACACTTTGCCGCGTTTTATGAATTATTTCCGTAAAATCATCAAAACTAGCCTGCTGGGCCTCGCTGGCCTTTTCCTTCTAGGCATGCTGGCAGCCGTGAGCAGTTATATCTATATAGCGCCCAATCTCCCATCAACTGAAACATTGAGGGACATTCGATTACAGGTTCCATTAAAGATTTATACCGAGGATCTCAAATTGATAGCAGAGTTTGGCGAGAAAAAACGTTCGCCTATCCGCTTCTACGAGACGCCAGATTTGATGATCAGGGCAATTCTAGCTGCCGAGGATGACCGTTTTTTCCAACACCCCGGGGTGGATTATCATGGTATTCTGCGCGCGGTCTATAACCTGATAACAACTGGAGAGAAGTCACAGGGAGGTAGTACTATCACCATGCAAGTGGCGCGAAATTTTTTCCTCAGTAGTGAAAAGACCTATTTTCGAAAACTCAGTGAAATTTTCCTGGCCCTGAAGATAGAACGCGAAATAAGCAAGGAAGGTATTCTTGAGCTGTACATTAATAAAATCTATCTGGGAAACCGCGCCTACGGTATCACCTCCGCATCTCAAACCTACTATGGACTCAAGCCGAGCCAGCTTAGTATCGCTCAGATGGCGATGATCGCCGGACTGCCCAAGGCACCCTCTCGATATAACCCCATTGCTAATCTCGAACGTGCTCTGCTACGCCGCGACTATGTGTTAGGCAGAATGCATCTTTTAGGCAATATCGATGATGCGCAGTACCAGGCAGCACTGGAGGAGCCTGATAACGCGCGTCTGCATGGGCTATCAATCGAGGTAGAAACAGCCTTCGTGGCAGAGATGGTGCGCAGCGCAATGATTACAAAATATGGCGGGCTGGCTTACACAGAGGGCTTCTCCGTCATCACCACGATAAACTCAGGCCTGCAAAAGGCGGCAAACAAGGCGTTACGAAAAACGTTGATTGATTATGATACCCGACATGGGTACCGGGGTCCCGAAGGTAATATCACACTGGCCACGCTGACTAATGCAGATGATTTACCCCATGTATTTGATAACACTTCTGTGATCGGCGGGCTATATCCAGGCCTGGTTGTAAGCCTGGCTGAAAAAGAAGCGACTGTTTTACTCGCGGATGGACGACTGATTCAAATCCCATGGAAAGGTCTGGAGTGGGCCCGCCCCTATATAGACGACAACCACTTGGGGGCACGCCCCGAGACAGCAAATGAAATTATTCGAGAGGGCGACCTTATTCGTGTCTTCCCTGTTGCTGAGGCCACCTGGCGTCTGGCCCAGTTGCCCGCAGTCGAAGGTGCGTTGATTGCCCTAAATCCAGAAAATGGAAGCATTCTTGCCTTGACCGGTGGTTTTGATTTCAAGCGCAGCAAATTTAACCGTGTGACCCAGGCAGCACGCCAACCCGGCTCCAGCTTCAAGCCATTTATCTATTCGGCGGCCCTGGAAAAGGGGTTCACTGCGGCTAGCATCATCAATGATGCGCCCGTTGTTTTCGATGACCCGGGGCTTGAAAGCGCATGGCGCCCGGAAAACTATAGTGGAAAATTTTTTGGTCCAACCCGCCTGCGTGAAGCGCTAATCAAGTCACGGAATCTGGTATCAATCAGGTTATTGAGATCTACTGGCATTAATTACACTTTGGACTATGTCTCTCGTTTTGGTTTCCCTCGCAATGACCTGCCTAGAAATCTGTCCCTGGCACTAGGCAGTGGTGCAATAACACCTTTGCAACTAGCTGGTGGACACGCCGTATTAGCCAATGGCGGATACCGAGTACCCCCCTATTTCATTCAACGAATTCTGGGACCTGACAGGACTGTCGTCATGGAGGCGCAACCTGCCACGGTCTGCCGTGCCTGCGAGACTGACGCTCCCCTGAACAACGTGCAGATAGAAAGCCCCACATTACCGGTACAAGATGAGGAAATTGAGACCCCCGAAAATATTGCGAAAAGAGTCATCACGGAGGGAAATGCCTATCTCATGACATCCATGATGCGGGATGTCATCCGCAGGGGGACTGGTAGGCGCGCCAGATCACTTGGCCGGAAAGATCTGGCGGGCAAAACAGGCACCACTAACGACCAACGTGATGCCTGGTTTGCCGGTTTTAACCAGAAATTGGTCGCAATAGCCTGGGTAGGATTCGATAAGACCCGCTCACTAGGCAACAAGGAGACCGGTGGGAGGGCGGCCTTACCAATGTGGATAGAATTTATGAAATCAGCCCTGGCAGGAACACCTGAAATCCCGCTGGTGAGACCATCTGGCCTGGTAACAGTACGCATCGATCCAGCCACCGGCCTGTTAGCGAATTCACAGCAAAAGAAAACTATCTTTGAAACATTTCGAGCACAATGGGTACCAACACAATATGCAGAGACCAAAGAGGCGCCCGCAGTAAAACAGAAAAGCATCAGTGTTGGAAATCAGATACCCGAACAACTATTTTGATTATTGATATTCTGGCACAGAATAGATAATGCTAGTATGGTGCAACGGATAACATGCACATATCAGAGCCAATATTTCTTCCTTGACCTGCTACCTGTTTTCCAGGGAAACATAATCGCGCCTATCCTCACCGACATAGATCTGTCGCGGACGACCGATTCGCTGGTTGGGTTCTGCTATCATTTCCATCCACTGAGCAACCCAGCCCACAGTACGCGCTATCGCAAACATGACGGTAAACATATTGACGGGGATACCAAGTGCCTTGTAAATAATGCCGGAATAGAAATCTACATTGGGGTAGAGTTTACGCTCAATGAAATAGTCATCCTTGAGGGCGATCTCCTCCAGGCGCATGGCCAGGTCAAACAGGGGGTCGTTGGCATCGCCAAATTTTTCCAATACCTGATAGCACATGTCCCGAATGATCGTCGCGCGTGGATCGTAATTTTTATAAACGCGATGACCGAAACCCATGAGTCGGAATGGGTCGTTTTTATCCTTGGCCTTATCTATATAAAGTGGGATATTCTTGATATCACCTATCTCATCCAGCATCAACAGGACTGCTTCGTTGGCGCCACCATGGGCAGGCCCCCACAGTGCGGTAATACCTGAGGAGATGCAAGCAAAGGGGTTAGCGCCGGAACTACCCGCCAGTCGTACCGTGGCCGTACTGGCATTCTGCTCATGATCAGCATGTAGAGTAAAAATCATATCCAGGGCCTTTTCCGCGATCGGGTCCACTTCATAATCCGCGCTGGGTAGCGAGAACATCATATGCAGCAAATTACCGCAATAACTAAGCTCATTTCGGGGATAGATAAAGGGCTCACCGAGGGAATATTTGTAGCAGCCAGCAGCAATCGTCGGCATCTTGGCAATCATGCGCAGGGCTGCCAGTTCCCGGTGCGCTGGGTCGTGAATATCCGTTGAATCGTGATAGAAAGCTGATAAAGAACCCACTACGCCGACCATGCTCGCCATGGGATGCGCATCGTGATAAAAACCTTTGTAGAACCCCCGCAGGCTCTCCTTGATCATGGTATGTTTAGAAATTTTACCTGAAAAATTCGCCAGTTCCTGTTGCAAAGGCAGGCGTTTATAGAGCAGCAGATAAGCAACTTCCAGGAAGCTGCTTTTTTCAGCCAGCTGCTCGATAGGGTAGCCGTGATAAAGTAGTACACCCTGATCACCATCGATATAGGTGATACCACTGCTGCAGCTTGCTGTGGATTGAAAACCCGGATCGTAGGTCAGGTAACCGAAATCGCGATAGAGACTACTGATATCCAGCGCGGGCGGGCCAATGGTGCCTTCCCGGGTCTCAAGCTCTATGCTTTTGCCCGTTGCATTATCAGTGATTGTTACAGTATT
>QIGV01000042.1 GCA_003230085.1 Gammaproteobacteria bacterium | reverse complement strand
ATACGGCCTCGTAATACTCACCGAGCCTGCCTTCTGATACATAGCGGCTTAACCTTTCTTCAATCTTGTTCCATGAATTAAGGGATAAACTATAGAGATTGACCGTTTTGTACTGGTGAGCAGCATCACACCTGTCGCCACCCATGCGAAAAGCTGTGACACGCATTTCCACCCCGAGCTCCACTGTAGTACCGTTCATCCAGGGGAGTATCATGGAAATCGCCATCTTGTCAGGCTGGAGCATGTCATCCAGCATCCAGGTCTCGAAAACCAGGTCACTCTCCACCAGTAAAAACGGCTCCCGGATCTGCTGCCGGGCCAACCAGAGAGAATAGATGTTATTAGTTGTCCGGTAGTCTGGATTGATGACGTAATCAACCTGCATATCATCCGCGTGTAGTTGCAGAAATTCCTGGATACGATCACCCAGGTGCCCAATCACCACGACCAGCCTTTTGAATCCCTGCTTGCGCAAATGGTTAACCAGCCGTTCGAGGATAGGTACACCACCAACCTCAGTAAGACACTTGGGAGCATCCAGGGTCAATGGCTGCAGGCGGGTTCCCGTTCCCGCAGCCAGTAAGAGTGCTGTTGTTACATTAGTGGTAGTCGCTATATAGCTGGAATCACTCATCGTTGGCCTTCACGAGAAATTTTGATCTTACTCATAATTTTTTCATCTCCTGTCATATTCGTTTTCCGATTGCCGGGACTGTCGACAGCGCCCGGCCTCTGACTTTTCATCCATTTGTCGATCTCGTGTCGATTAAAACGCCATTGGGACGCGACCTTGGATGCCGGAACCTCTCCGTCCTGCGCCATCCGGTACAGTTTGCTGCGGCTGAGTTTCAAGTACCCGGCTAATTCATCAAGGGTGAGCCATCTATCGATTCCCATCATCACCTCTCCACAAAGGAAGCATTAAGTATAAGTAGACAAAGCGAGCGCCAGCGAATGCCAGCATATGCTAGTGAGTGACAGTGCATGATAATGAATATAGGCTGTATTAGCAAACTGTCGCTAATAAGCGGCTGAATTGCCATCTGTACTTGAATACCGGGAAATAGTATCAATCCGTCAATCGGGCCAGATGACTCGATTGCCCGGTACGGGCCGATTGCTCTAGTTCGCTAAATGAAAGTGAATAATGTATCAGTGAAAATATATTGCGCCAATATGCTACGGAAAAACAACAGCATCAAACCAATATTCTTTTAACCGTAGGATCGCACGCTTAAAGCCTTTCAGGTCAACTGGTTTATGAACGTAACTATTGACTCCGTATTTATAGCATAGCTGCACATCCCTTTTATCTGTTGAGGTTGTGAGCGCGACTGTGGGAATAACTTTTAAGGTTTCATCAGACTTGATTTCCGCCAGGACATCACGACCGTCCGTTCCTGGAAGGTTCAAGTCCAGTAAAATTAGTTTTGGATAAGGTTGCCCTTGTAAATTCTGATAATGACCTCTGCGATAAAGATAGTCGAGCGCATCATCACCATCCTCACAATGATGAAGCACATCTTTTAACCCTGCACTTTCAAAAGCACGCCTGGTGGCTTCATAGTCTTCCGGGCTATCTTCAACAATCAAAATAGTTTTCTTTGCCATGATAATTCCCTTTCAGTTTTCTATTGTTTTGCCATTGGTAGCGTGAAATAAAACGTTGTCCCCGAGCCAAAGGAGGATTCTATCCAGATTTTCCCTCCATGACGTTCAATAATTTTTTTTATATTGGTTAGGCCTACTCCTGTACCACCACCAAATTTATCCCGCCCATGTAATCGTTTAAATATTCTAAAAATAGCCTTATGGTGTTTTTCTCTGATACCTATCCCATTATCTTTAACATAAAAAGTGACATGACCTTTCACCTTCTTGTCTTCGTGATTAACCGTTCCGATTTCTATTATTTTATTTTCTTTATCATTATATTTCATGGCATTGGTCACAAGATTACGAAAAATACCGCTCACCATTACTTGATCACAATAGACAACCGGTAGTGCTTCGGGGACTGTAAAGATGATGTCCAGTTCATTCATGCGAATTTCCAGGGATTCCCTGATATCATTGACGACTTTATTGGCATCAACATCCTTAACATCCAGCTTAATTTGTCCTATTCTTGAGTATTCAAGTAAGTCACTAATTAAATCTTCAAGGCGTTGCGCCAATTTTGACAATGTTTTCAACATGCCCTGCCCGTCTTCATCTAGCTTGTCGCTATAATCATCTATCAAAAATTGGGAATAATTATGGATCCCTCTTAGAGGTTCCTTGAGGTCGTGGGAGGCGATGTATGCAAAGTCATTCAGGTCCTGGTTGGATCGTGCCAACAGGTCAACGGTATGCTTTAATTTTTCTTCTCGTTGTTCAAAAGCGGTCATGTCGCGGATAGCGGACACGATATACAGATTGTCATTGTTGCGCAGGTATCCCAGGCTAATGCTAGCTGGAAATTCAACGCCATCGCTGTTGACAGCATACAGCCAGGGAGGGGATCCCATGGATCTAAGTTTAGGTTCCGCGTAATAATCAGCGCGCATTTTATGGTGCTTGTGCCTAATAGCTGCCGGTGTCAAGTCATCGATCCCCAACCCCAGCATGACTTCTTTACTATATCCAAACAGTTGTGTTGCAGCACTATTGACACCTCTAATCAGACCTGTTTTGTCGGATATGATGATAGCTTCTGGTAGTAGTTCTATTAAGTCCGTAAAACTCAGCTTGCTCAGTTCATTTTCCACTGTAATTTTAGGCCTTCGTTATTATGGTGAAAGACTTCCGAATTGTACCGCTCTAGAACCTATAATTGGATGCAAGGAATATACCAGAAATGTAACCCGGCTGGGTTTTCGGGGGAGATCATTATTTCAGATCAATTGGACAGCGTATTGTTTACGGTTTCCATCAACAACTTGGTATTAAATGGCTTCTCAAAAAGACCTGCCGCACCTAGTTCCAGCGCTTCTTCTCTAAGGCCTGGTTTTTTACTTGCTGTGATAAAAATGACAGGGATTTCTATCTCGGGAAGGCTCCCTAGTGTATGGGCTACTGTGAGCCCATCACCACCTGGCATCATGATGTCCATCAGAATGAGATCAGCATGCCCCTGTGTTGCCATCGTCAATCCCACTACTGCATCGTGTGAGACCAGCACACTATGACCGTCCTGAGTAAGGCGTAATTCTAGTGCCTTTGATATATTTAGGTCATCTTCTACAATCAAAATTCTTGCCATAGCGACCGCCTTGGATGAGTGTTAACTGCTGGCTTGAAGTGTAGTATCTACCTTTGACATCAGATTTTCTACATCATAGGGTTTTTCGAAAAACCCGACAGCATTAATATGAGCCAATGCTTTTTCCCGGGTATTGGGTGCTTTGCTGGCGGTAATAAAAATGATTGGTGTTGTGCATGTGCTCGACAAGGCCCCTAATCGTTTAGCAACCTGGAATCCATTGCCGCAAGGCATTGAGATATCGAGGATAACCAGGTCGGGATTTTCCTTTACTGCTGCTGAAATGCCCATGATCGCATCATGGCTCATGATTGCCTGATACCCTCTGGCCTTTAATCTAATAGCCAAAGCCTGGGCGATGGTTTTTTCATCTTCTATAACGAGTACTTTTTGCATGTTACAGACCCTCAGTGAATAAGTTTTTGAGAGAGGGGCAAAGTAAATGAGAAGGTACTGCCTTTTCCTAAACAGCTTTCGACATCAATTGTCCCACCGTGTAACTCAGCAAGTCCTTTGCTGATACTGAGACCGAGTCCCAGTCCTCCTTTGATATCGGCATCACTCTCTCTTTCTTGATAAAATCTCTCGAAGATCATTTGCCATTTTTCTTCCTCAATGCCGCGGCCATTATCTTTAACTAACACCCGAACCCAGCCATCGGATGAGGGTTGCTCGACAATAAGCTGAATGCGACCACCAGAAGGTGTAAATTTGAGCGCGTTTATCGTTAGATTACTGATTAACTGCCGTATTCTGGTCGCGTCGATCTCGATTCGCACATCTTCATCCGGACACTGATATTCGAGCTTTATCTGCTTCTTTCTGGCCTGGGGCATAAACGCGCCTACCGAATGCCTGACAATATCATTAAGGCTTTCAATGGCGGTATGAAGACCTATTTTCCCATGTTCAATTCGACTACTATCGAGCAAGTCGTTGATCATTACTGTCATATGATCACAGCTCTCAGTAATGATCTCCAAATATTCCTTCTGTTGTTCGTTTACCGGCCCCGCTAACTCATCACTCAAGATCAATGAAAACTCGCGCGCTGCAGTGAGAGGTGTTTTTAGCTCGTGTGATACAGTGTGATAGAAACTTGATAAGTCACTGTTTTTCCGGGATAGCTCAATAATGGTATCCTCCAGTTCCTCATGTTTGTCGAGCACCGCTTGTTGCAAGCGGCACTTTTCAATGGCATTCCGCATGGCGCGGCTCAGGGCCTCTTTCGTGATTTCTCCCTTGATCAAATAATCCTGGGCATTACATTTCATCGCTTCCACAGCGATATGCTCATCGCCTTCGCCCGTGATCATGATGACCGGGATATTGGTATTTTCTTTACCGGGAAACAGGCATTTCAGGAACTCCAGACCAGTAATATCTGGGAGATTATAATCTACAAAGATACAGCTATAGCTCCTGTTAAGGGCAAGCGAGATCCCCTCCTCTCCCGTTTCAGCCTCTTCAAATACATAACTATTACTACTAATTGTATTGATAAGCCGCTTGTAGAGTACGCGATCCTCAGGACTATCATCTATGATCAAGATTGTATTGCCCATAGGTCATACACCTCACCAGTACTGACACTATTACATTACAATTATCGGCCTTTTGTAAAAAAATATAATTATCAAAATGTGAATAGTCTCTATCAGCCTATTTCCTGAGGTAAAACTAGATTTTCTGATCAAGACCATCAATAATTGGGCAGCCATTTGTGCTGTTTTGGCAAAGATTGAGTAGTAGTTGTAGTTCCTTACGCAGGGTATCCAGGTCTTTTAGTCTACTTTCCACTTCGACCAGTTTTTTGGCCGTCAGCCGGCGTACGTTATTGCGAACCCCGTGAGGATTTTCTCGCATTTTTAGTAATGTACCGATTTCGGCCAGGCTGAAATTCATTTTCTGGGCGCGCTGGATGAACCTGAGCCGGGAAATATCCCTGTCACTGTATACGCGCAGCCCTGAAGATGTGCGCGCAACAGCGGGAAGTAAGCCTCGTTTTTCATAATAGCGAAGCGTATCCGGGCTTAATCCCAACATCTCTGTGGCCTGACCTATCCGATACCCATTCATAGAAATCTATTGCCTTTCATGAACAGTTCAACTGCTTGACGCAATGTATCGGGCGCCCATAGCTGCGCTGCCTTTCCCTACGGAACGATCATGAGACACAGTTTATTAGAGGGTTGAATGATCTGCTCTGTAACTAATTAAATTGCTTGCCCGATTGATGAGCACCACGCGTCTCAGGGCTACACCCGCAAGGATGAACCCCGCTATCGACAGGACATCTTGAAGCGATCCGATCAGGCCACCGGTGGCTGTCATCAGGCTAATCACCCCGAACATGATACCCAGATATCCACCGACGCCCATCAAGAGAATGAAGGAGGTGCTATCAATACGCGCGGTTTTTCCCTTCCCGAGGTTATTCACAGCATAGGCCTGCAATACATTCTTTTTAATCTCTCCGGCCACCAGGACATTGTCTCCCTCGGCCACGATGCCAGCCAGCGTCGAGGACATCCTGATCTTTTGTTCACTGACGCGGCAATTTGCAGCGCCATTTTTATCCGATTGAACCACTTCCTCGACATGACCACGCTGCAATGCTATCCCCATACCATACCTCCCGAATTGTTGACAGTTTTAAGACCGTAACCAATGAAAACGCCCTGTAGTTAATAAGCTGGAAAAATACCCGGCGCCACTACTGTCCGATTAAATTATCGAATAAATTTTATAACTTACTTATATTACACTCTTCGCTTTTGTATTCACAGTGGACTTCCCTCAATTATTCAGACCTTCCTTAGTCTATATGGTGAATTTATTCCCATAGCAATTCTTCTAGTTGGTTTCCCATTTCTGTACACGGTGCCGGTCATAGTCGGCGACGAATACTGTTCCATCATCTGATACCGCCACCGCAATGGTTGTGTGAGCCGGGCCCGCAGGCTCAGTGCCGAAATCTGTGAGAAAAGTTCCCTGCGGGGTAAACTTTTGCACCCGGTCATTATAGAAATCGGCCACAAAAATATTACCCTGGGGTCCGACAGCAATGGATGTGACGGTTGCAAACCAGCCGTTGAAAGGTCCGAAGATGTTCATGGCGAAGGGGCCTCCCCACTTGTGCGAAAAGTCACCGTTCTGGTCAAAGACCTGGACGCGGTCATTATAGCCATCGGCGACATATAGCGTGTTATCCTCGGCCAGTGCGACATCCGTCGGATAATTAAACTGCCCTGCCCGGATACCAATCTCACCAGTCATACCCCATTGGCGGATGAAGCTGCCATCGGCACGCAACTGCTGGACGCGTTGATTGTAGAAATCTACAACATAGAGATCGCCGTTAGCAGCCACCGCCACGCCACCTGGCGCGTTGAACTCACCAGGACCTGAGCCACTTGTGCCGATACTGCGCCGGTATGTGCCATCGAGCGCATAGACCTGAATACGATCATTCCAGTAATCGGCGACATAGAGTTCATCATTGGCGATGGTGAGATTCATCGGGCGACCTAGTTCACTGCTTTCCTCATCCGATCTTCCAAATTGGCGTATGTACTGTCCGTTAAAATCGAATACCTGAATGCGCCCGTTGCGCGCATCCGAGACAAACACCTCCCGGGAACCGACAGCAATGCCTGTCGGTTCATTAAACTGACCGGGACCATTCCCCTTCTCTCCCCAACTTGCTGCTAGTCTGTAAGGTGACTCTTGTGCAGCAGGAAACCATGCGCAAGATCCCAGTAATATTATCGCAGCTGCAAGAATGAGCAGCCGAATCAAAAATATTTTAGGTCGATTCATCTTTTCACTCTCTAAATTTCAGGCTTAAATATTGATCCGCAGGCTCAGGGTCGCGATGTAATCCTGCTTCAGTGCATTACCATTGAGATCCTGCACCACGGGAATTTGTAGCGCCGCACCCGTCACCGTACGCATGGTGACATATTGCAGGACAGGCGCCAGAGTTAATGTTGTCCCACCCGAGTCCGGATTATCCATGCCGTTGTTGCGATTCTTGTCCTGCCAAATGAGATTGCCTTCCAGGCCGGCGTAAATAAAATGGGGAATGCCACCTGCTGGTCCAGCGGTTCCTATTCGGCCATGGTAGGACACATTAAGACGTGCCTCGTCACCAAATTCGAAGTCGTTCGCCCTACTATTGAATTTGTAGCTTGCGTCTGCCCCCCATTCCTGGTCCAGTGACTGATCGGTGATCACTATACCGACTAAAGTATCCCAGGAACCTGAGCCAGGTTGCAGTGGACGTGGTAACTCGCCGAGGCCATCTCGTTCGTCATCACTCCCGGTTGGCGTCTCGATACCTGCGAAGCGCGCAACTCGGAAGGTCCGACCTGGCGCATCCTTCGCATAGGCGGTATAGCGGGCGATGGCTGTGATATCTCCCAGCCCGCTTGTATCGCGGGTTACCCTGCCCTGGGGCGTGTTCGTCTTCAAACGCTTATCTACTAATGGCACAATTCCAAACAGTGTCCAGCGTGATGTGATGCCCCAGGCCCCCACCAGTGGCACAGCAGTCACGGTGAGTTTACGATCCATGGGGCCGGGATCGTTTGTGGCGCGCAGATATTTCGCCTGCACGCGCATGAGAACCTCTCCCTGACTTACCGGCAGTGCAGTGTTAAAGGTCACCGGAGCCGCGATTACATTTGCTGCCATGCCGTTTGTCAGAAGCAGCGTTGCCAGCAGCCACCAAGCAGATTTCAACATCAGGGCAGTGGTTTTTCTGTCATCGACCGCAGGGTAAAACCGGCATCCTTGACCAGCTGCTTAAACTGCGCTTCGCTCAGTTTGACGCCCTCTTCGGTGTTGACCACGACCACACCCTGCTCGAGGTCAATTTCTACCGCATCTACCCCTTTGGTCTTCTTGAGCTTTTTTTCAATACCGTAAGCGCAAAAAGGGCAGGATAGACCGTCGACGCGCAGGTCATATTGTGTGCCAGCCGACAGCACCATACTGCTCCATAGCATTATGATGCCTGTTAAAAACTGGGCAATGGTTTTCATTGTCATATCCTCCTGGTTACAAATGCCATTCAAATTCCAGCCTAGCCCGGTAGTCGGATTCATCCTGATTGCCGTTCAGGTCACTGGCAACCGGGAGCTGCACTCCCGTCTTGATGGCAAAGTTGCGAAGTGTCCACATCAGGCCAGGTGAGAGAAACCATTCAGTCCCTCCGCTATCGCCTATCTTATTGCCGCTCAATTCACTCCTGCTGGTTTTTTCACCATTCAGTTCCAGCATCCATACCCAGTCCGGCTCCAGATAAGCACTCTGTTTGAAGCGAATACCACCCACCAGGTCGATCAACAATTTGTCGCCGCGATCCAGATTGTCTGAGGTCTCCCCATTAAAACGATAGCGCACTGCCGCCCATCGGTACCATTTGCGGCTCTCATAACCATAGGCCAAGCCCAGTATAGAATCGGTCGTTCCACTCCCGCGGTTATTACTTGCAGTGTCTGGTTTGACCTTGAGAAAAGCGGTTGAGGACTCCTGTACTCCCAGGCTGTCACGACGCCAGAAGCGGTACTTAGTCGCAACACTCATATCGCTGACACCATTGGGAACATCGTCGCGGTCTTCATAAGGCAACTCGATGCGAGCAGTCCAGTTACCGGTCAAACCATAGGCCAGTTCCAGGGTGGATATCGTTTCTTTATTGTTTCCAGCCTCATTTCGATCAAGGCCAATATGAACCTCTGTACCCCCTTTGAAAAGCGTATGCGGGCCTAGCCCGAAGATCGGATCGTGTGCCTGGAGCACAGTACTATTGAGCAACAACAGTAAACCTGAGCTTGCGATGCGCAGTGCTTGCCGCTTCATGACATTATTCCTGATTTTATATTCTGATCTGATTTAATCCAGATCGTTTATCATTCTGCAGTCTAAAGCCTGGAGTTCACTCCAGGTCAAGCTATTTTTTGCCTGTGCAGTATATTCACCATCAAACATTAATACATACGACTGCGGAACAACCAAGCAGCAATCGCCAAAGATGTAACCCCAATGATCGCCATCGGCCAGTACTGATGTACCAGCAATGCATAACCATCGCCTTCCAACGTCACCCCTCGTACCACCACCAGAAAATAGCGCAGCGGGTCAATATAGGTAAGCCATTGAACCAGCTCCGGCATATTAGCGATGGGGGTGGAGAAACCAGATAAGATGACTGCGGGTACAAGAAACAAAAAAGCGCCCAATACCGCTTGCTGCTGAGTTACAGCAATGGCAGAAATCATCAAACCAATACCTACGGCAGAGAGCAGGAACAAAACGAGTCCCAGATACAATGCACCAAGGCTACCACGCAGGGGGATATCAAAAAATATCGCCATTAGCACAATAATCAGCGTGGCATCCAAGAGACCAATAACCATGCCGGGGATGGCTTTGCCGATGAGAATTTCCACTGGTCGCAGGGGCGTTACCAGCAGCTGGTCAAAGGTACCCGCCTCCCTTTCTCGGGCCACTGAGAGTGCTGTCACCATTATGGTGACCACCAGAGTCAGCAGGCCAACAATGCCAGGCACAATAAACCAGCGCGATTGCAAATTCTCGTTATACCAAGTGCGTGTCTGCAAGCTAACTAATGAAGCACCTTCGCCCTGTGATGCCTGCCAATAGCGATTATAGTCCAGCAGAATAGTACGCAGGTAATTCATAGCAATCATTGCAGTATTTGAATTACGACCATCCAGAATTACCTGTAACTGTGCACTATTATCACGTAGCAAATCGGCACTGAAATGTTGGCCAATGTGCAGCACGAGCAACACGTCCCGGTTGTCGATAAGGGGAGCAGTTTCACTGTCATGACTAATGTAGGCGACGACCTGAAAATTCGGTGAACCCTCGATGCGACTCACCAGTTCTCGCGCTGCACCGCCACGATCCTCGTTATAGATCGCCACCGGCACATCGTTGAGATCGTAGGTGGCAGCAAAACCGAACACTAGTAGTTGCACGATGGGTGGACCAATGATAACAAAACGGCTACGCTTATCCCGCAACAGGGCCAGAAACTCTTTGATGGCCAAAGCAAAAATCTGTCTGAAATACATGCCTTACTCCAGCCGTTTATTGAACTTACGCCAAACCAGGAAGAAAAAGAACAGTAGCATAAGGCACAGCGCTCCCATATTGGCCAACACCACAGGCCATACATCGCCAGCTAGAAACAGAGTTTGAAGAATTGCCACGAAATAGCGTGCAGGCACTAGCAGGGTGATGAATTGTATCCAGTCAGGCATAGAGTTGATATCAAACAAAAAACCAGACAGGATAAATGCAGGCAGAAAGGTCACGATTATTGCCACCTGACCTGCCACAAACTGGTTCTTGGAGACAATGGAAATTAACAGACCGATGGCGAGTGCAACCAACATGAATAAGGCGGAGCTGAGCATCAACAGCCAGAAGGAGCCACGCAGGGGGATATCAAATTGCCACACTGCCAGGGCAACGCTGAACAGCATGCCGCCCATGCCCAGCACAAAATAGGGGATCAGTTTTCCTGCCAATATTTCCCCTCGATGTAATGGTGACACCATTAGTGTCTCCATGGTGCCACGCTCCCACTCACGTGCCACCACCATTGCAGTAAGCAGAGAACCTATCAGAGTCATGATGATGGCGATCAGGCCCGGGACTAAAAATAAGCGGCTGGACAAGGCGGCATTGAACCACACCCGTTGCTCCAAACTTACTGGGATGAGCAGTGGCTGGCCACGGCTTGCGGCGTAGTGTTCCAGCCAGGCCAACCACGTACCCTGAATATAACCCTGGGTAATATTGGCCTGATTGGAATCAACACCATTAATGATCACACCGATAGGCGCTTCGTTACCGGCCAGTAGCCGAGTAGAAAAATTATTGCGCAACCAGATGATGCCATCGATTTGACGTTTATCCAGTGCCTGTTGCGCAGATTGAATGGCATCGAAGTGCCGTGGGCGAAAAAACTCGGAGCTCTCAAATGCCCCTGCAAGTGACTGTGTCGCCGTGTCCGGTTGTTCAATTACGATGCCTATCGGAATGTGCTTCGCATCCAGCGATACGCCATAGCCGAATAGAAACAGCAATACCACCGGCATGATGAAGGCGATAGAAATGCTCGATGGATCACGTAATATCTGTAGGCTCTCCTTGCGGATCATACCCCACAAACGCATCCGGGCGGCAGGTTTCATGCGGCTTCTCTCTCAGCCTTGCGCTGCTCGATAAGCTGGATGAAGGCATCCTCCATGGTGGGATAAGGTTGACCGATCGTATGTGCGCGGGCCTTCATCTCCTGCGGTGTACCCTCTGCCAAGACCTCTCCTTCGGCCATAATAACTAGCCGATCACAGTAATTAGCCTCCTCCATAAAATGGGTAGTGACCAGCACCGTCACCCCTGCCTCAGCCAGGGCATTGGTGCGGACCCAAAATTCCCTACGCATCAGGGGATCAATACCGGAGGTGGGCTCATCAAGGAAAAGAATCTCTGGCTCATGCATCAGCGCTGCCGCGAAGGCAAGGCGCTGCTTGTAGCCCAGAGGCAAATCACCGGCATTGGTTCCGCTATAGTCTGTCAGCTCAAATGTTTTCAATGCCCATGCCAAGCGTTCTTTTTGCCTGTTACCACGCAAACCATAAGCACTTGAGAAGAAGCGAAGGTTTTGCGCTACCGACAGATGTCCGTAGAGTGAAAACTTCTGCGCCATATATCCGATATGGCGGCGTGCGTTGGCGGCTGCCTGGCGTAAATCATGGCCAGCCACCGCCACTTCGCCACTAGTGACGGGCAGCAGACCACATAGCATCCGGAAAGTAGTGGATTTGCCCGCCCCGTTAGCGCCCAGAAGTCCAAAAATCTCTCCCCGACGCACACTGAAACTGACCCGGTTAACAGCGATAAAATCTCCAAATTGGCGCACCAAGTTGTTTACGCGGATCACCTCGTCACCTTCGTTGGCAGAAATGTTTAAATCCATGATTAAATCAGACCGGCCTTGGTCGTACGAACGCTTCAAGCGTGCCACAAAAGCATCCTCAAAACGCGGCTCAATCGGCAAAATTCTTACATCAGCCAGCTCTGGAAGCAGGGTTTTAGGGTCTGGCGCTTGTGCTGTCTCCATCACTAACCGTACCGTCTCACCCTCCACCAGGGCGTCAATCACACCTGTGAAGCGGTTCAGCTTCTCTTGTAATCGCCGCGGAGAGATACCGACGGCGCTGGCCTGATAGGTGCGACCAACTAAGGTGCGGCTGAATTCATCTGGTCTTCCCTGCCCCAGAAACTTACCTTCGTGTAGCAGAATCACCTCATGGCAACGCTCAGCCTCATCCAGATAGGCGGTACTCAACAGCACGCTCATGCTCTCTTTCTGTACCTGACGATAGATGATCTGCCATAACTCACGACGGGAGACAGGATCAACACCGACGGTGGGTTCATCCAGTATCAGTAATCGCGGCGAACGCACCAAGACACAAGCCAGCCCCAACTTCTGTTTCATGCCACCGGAGAGCTTGCCCGCCAGGCGTTTGCTAAAGGGCGCTAAACCGGTCATGTGCATCAGTTCAGCATAACGCGCCGGGCGATTTTCCAACAGCATGCCTTGCAAA
Source organism: Gammaproteobacteria bacterium (assembly GCA_003230085.1). Taxonomy (GTDB): domain Bacteria; phylum Pseudomonadota; class Gammaproteobacteria; order SZUA-140; family SZUA-140; genus SZUA-140. The sequence continues at coordinate 31,587 of QIGV01000042.1, read as the reverse complement.
TCGGCATAAAGATCAAGATTTTCCTGCACACTGAGATCTTCATAGAGACCAAAGCGCTGCGGCATGTAACCCACGGATGATTGTATTTCTAACGGTTTGGCAACAGCATCGTGCCCCAATACATGAATCTGCCCCACATCAGGCTGTAGCAGGGCGGTAGCCAGGCGCATGAGGGTAGTCTTGCCCGCTCCATCCGGACCGATCAATCCCGTGACCCGGCCTGGCTGGATGGAAAAACTCACCTCATCAAGCGCCTGCACTTGATGGCTGCCACTGAAGAAGCGCTTGCTAACTGTGGTAAATCGGAGTGGATGGTCCTCCATTGCTATGACCCGCAGCGATTGCCGCCATCGGCCGGCATCGACTGATCGAGAGTTAGGACGACAGTTACCGGCATACCCAGTCGCAGCTCATCTTGTGGATTGCAAGCAAAAATTCTGGCTGAGTAGACCAGCCGCGTGCGCAATTCCGGGGTTTGTACTGTCTTGGGGGTGAACTCGGCTGTGGGTGAAATATATCCCACCCAGCCTTCATATATTTTGTTTGGATAACTATCGGTATGGATGGTGGCCTTGGCTCCAAGCGCGACCCGCCCCAACATGGGCTCTGGCAAATAGGCCCGCACCCAGACCGGATCAATGAAGGCCAGGGTTAACACAGGCGTTTGAGGGAACGCCATATCACCCGGTTCAAGAATACGATTGCGAATCACACCATCAGCAGGAGCATAGAGACTGGTGTCCTCTAAGCGCTGTTGAGCTATGGTCAGCGCTGCCTCGCTCGCTGCTAACTGGGCTCGAGCAGTTGCAATATCCTCTTTGCGGGGGCCAAGCTTAAGTAAAGCCAGTGCCTGTTTTGCCGCATCCGCCTGAGCTTGGGAAGCATCTGCCAGGGAACGTGCATTTTCGGCGTCTTCTGGCGAGGCGAGTTTTTTTTCTGCAAGCCGCGCCAGACGTTTGTAGCTATCCAAAGTCGATTTTGCCTGGGCACGGGCAGCAACCAGTTCCGCCTCGCCTTTGCGAATTTCTTCCCGCCGACTACCCGCTTCCAGTTTTGCCACCAACTGCTTCTGGGCCTGTAGCAATGCTTTTGCCTCTGTAAGTTGCGCATCGAGCAACTCTGTATGTAAGCGAGCTAGCAGTTGATTCTGGGTGACGCGATCCCCCTCTTGCACTAGAATTGCATCAATGTGTTCACTGGCATTGAAAGCCAATTGGGCTTCACGGATATCGACATTGCCATATAACGTTAACGATTGACTATTTTCCTGTTGGCTATCCCGCAGCCATAGTGTTGTGATGATTGCAACCAATACCAGCACCACAACAAGGATAATGGCCATCTTTTTATCCATTCTTAACACCCTTTTCTTAATACAGTCATAATACCCTCAACCTACATATATATAATAGTGATTTAATAAATGCCCATAAATAATTACCGCTACTATCAAGATGAACATGCTTGTAAAAAATAATAACTCAAATTTTGGAAATAAGGGGAAAATGGGCCTGTGGCAGGTAGTGGCGCTGGCAGTTGGGACTATGGTGGGCGCCAGCATATTCTCGATTTTTGGGCTGGGTGCGCGTCTGGCTGGACCAAATCTGCCACTGGTCTTCGTATTTTCAGGCATCGTAGCCCTGCTGGTTGCCCATTCCTATGCCAAGCTAGGTAGTCAAATTATCTCCGATGCGGGACCTATTGAGTTTATTCTCAAGGGGATGGGTGATGGCTTGCTTACCGGAGCATTGAGTATTTTATTCTGGCTAACCTACGTCGTCTCCATTGCTTTATTTGCCAAGGGGTTCGCCAGTTATTTGTTGCCTTTGCTGCAGATTCAACCATCGTCACTAATCAGTGACATCACAGAGGTCGGTGTCGTGCTTGCCTTTCTTGTGCTGGGCCTGCTGGGTTCCTCTGCTGTTGGCAAGGTTGAGCTGGTCATTGTCGTTATCAAACTTGCTATCCTGGCCTTGTTTGTTGTGCTGGGTATATGGAGCATCAAGCCTTATCTTGTGACGCCTTCATTTGCGCCTACGGCGTTAACCGGAAGTTTAAATGCGATTGCTATATTTTTTCTTTCTTACATGGGCTTTGGACTCGTAACCAATGCTTCTGAGCACATGCAAAATCCGGAAAAAAATGTTCCCCGCGCAATCTATTTGAGTATATTTATTGTGAGTGTTGTCTATATTCTGGTGTCGCTAGTAGCGGTAGGAAACCTGACACTACCTGACTTGATAAAAGCGCAGGATAATGCACTCGCCGTTGCTGCTGAACCCTTCCTGGGGGAAACCGGTTTTTTGTTGATTTCACTCGGCGCGCTGTTCTCCATTGCCTCGGCCCTCAATGCCACTTTATTCGGTGGCGCCAACGTGGCTTATGCTCTGGCAAAAGATGGAGAGTTACCACAAGAGTTCAATCGAAAATTATGGTTCGGATCCAGAGAAGGGCTCTACTTGACTGCTACCCTGGGTATAATTTTTGCGCTCATGTTTAACTTGAATGGTATCGCCTCAATCACCAGCGGTGTCTTCATGGTCATCTATCTCTTTGTGCTCTACTCTCACTGGCAATTGAAAGACCAATATGGTGGCAACCCCCTGATAATTGTATCAGGATTTCTGGTCGTTTCCGCAGTCTTTCTGCTACTGCTGATTTATCAGTGGCACACTGACCGGAACAGCTTCTATGGCACTTGCATCGTGCTAAGTGGCAGTCTGTTATTAGAACTGGTTTACCGTGGCATTACTAAACGTGGGTTTTTCCAGCGAGAACTGGCACTGGTGAAAAGAGCAAAATAGTTCTGCAGAACCAGCTAAATGATGAACTTGATCACCTGCTTTAAAATAGACAACACAAAGAGCCCTAATACCGATTACACATCCTCAAAGGGGGCATGTACAATGACCGATTTCAATAAAGTGACTGACACCGCTGTTCCTGGTCAAGGTCTTAGCAGCGATGAGGCCGCTCAACGTTTGGAACAATACGGCCCCAATGCCCTGGAGGAGAAACAGGTCTCCGTCCTACGACGTCTTCTGGGTTATTTTTGGGGGCCTATCCCGTGGATGATCGAGGTGGCTGCAGTCCTCTCCGCACTGATTCAACACTGGGCTGATTTCTTGATCATCATAACCTTGCTGATCTTCAATGCTGCTGTTGGTTTTTGGCAGGAGTACACGGCTGGTAATGCTGTAGCGGCGCTGATGAAACAATTGGCCTTGAGCGCACGTGTGCGGCGTGATGGTCAATGGCTGAGCATTGATGCCCGGCAACTGGTGCCGGGCGATATCATACGCATCCGCCTGGGCGACGTGATCCCAGCCGACGTCAAGCTGATTGAAGGTGACTATCTCAGTGTCGATCAATCGGCCCTCACCGGCGAGTCCCTGCCAGTCACCAAGTACATCAATGACGAGGCATTCTCCGGCACCGTGGTCAAGCAAGGTGAAGTGATTGCCGAAGTGACCGCTACCGGCGCCAATACCCGCTTCGGCAAGACTGCCAGCCTGGTGAAACAAGCAAAAACTGTTTCCCACTTCCAAAAGGCGGTGCTGACCATTGGCGACTACCTCATCTACATCAGTCTGGCCCTGGTAGCCGTACTTGTTATTGTCCAGCTGCACCGTAGCGCTCCTTGGCTGGAACTAGTACAGTTTGCGCTGATTCTCACCGTTGCATCCATTCCAGTTGCCATGCCAGCGGTGCTCTCCATTACCATGGCCATGGGCGCCATGGCATTATCAAAGCGCAAGGCCATTGTCACTCGCCTGGAATCCATTGAGGAAATGGCCAGCATGGATGTTCTGTGCTCGGATAAGACTGGCACCTTGACACAGAACCGCCTGACCCTGGGTGAGATCGAGATCTTTCACGCCTCGGATGAGCAAGAAGTGCTGCTTGCCGCAGCACTGGCCTCACGCCAAGAGGACATGGATGCCATCGACGAGGCCATTCTGGAGAGCGTGAAGGATAAAAAGCAGCTCATGGCCTTCCTTCAGACAGCCTTCTTTCCCTTCGACCCGGTGCACAAACGTACCGAAGCGACCATCAAGGATGCCAGTGGTAACACGTTTCAGACAGCTAAGGGCGCACCGCAGGTCATCATGGAAATGGCTGAACTCTCGGGCGACACACTGGCGCATGCACAGCAGGTAGTAGATGCCTTTGCCAAACAGGGTTACCGCGCCCTAGGCGTGGCACGCAGGGACAATGTCACGACCGGTTGGACTTTCCTCGGCATCCTCTCCCTGTTTGACCCACCGCGCGAAGACTCCGCAGAGACTATCGCCCAAACACGTGCCCATGGTGTCGGTATGAAGATGGTGACCGGCGACAACCTTGCCATCGCCAAACAGATCGCTACCAAGCTGGGTCTGGGCGGCAACATCCTCAGGGCAAATGCCTTACCCGTTAATGATGATGGTACAGACCTCAAGAGTAGCCTTGAGGGAGTTGAGAAGGCTGACGGCTTTGCCGAAGTCTTCCCCGAACACAAGTTCGCTATCGTTAAAATTCTGCAGAAACATAATCACATCACTGGCATGACTGGCGATGGTGTCAACGACGCCCCTGCCCTCAAACAAGCCGACGTAGGCATCGCCGTCAGTGGCGCCACTGATGCCGCACGCGCTGCCGCCGATCTGGTACTCACCGCACCGGGCCTGTCGGTCATTATCAATGCAATCGAGGAGGCCCGTCGTATCTTCGAACGCATGAATGCCTACGCCATCTACCGCATCAGTGAAACTATCCGCATTATGTTCTTCGTAGTGTTGGCCATGATCTTCTTCGACTTCTACCCCATTACGGCGATCATGATCATTCTTCTCGCCTTCTTCAATGACATTCCGATTATGACTATCGCCTATGACCATACCGGTTTGGAGAAAAACCCGGTACGCTGGAACATGCATCAGGTGATAACTGTAGCCACCGCCATGGGCATTGTCGGTGTGATAGGCAGCTTCGGTATGTTACTGATTGCCATGGACTGGTTGCATCTGGGTGTAGCACAAATCCAGACCTATGTTTTTTTAAAAATGGCCATCGCCGGACATCTGGTATTGTTCGTCGCCCGCACCAAAGGACACTTCTGGCAACGACCTTGGCCGGCGCCTATCATGATATGGTCAGCGGTGGTCACCAAACTAGCAGCTACCCTATTGGCGGCCTACGGTTTCGACCTCATTACCCCCATCACCTGGCCGGAGATCGCCCTCATCTGGGGGTATTCCTTTGCTTCAGCCCTGCTCACCGACTGGGTCAAGGTGCAGGTCTACCGTCATCTATCACAGGAAACGCCTCGTCATCGCAGCTTTCTGGTTCGCCTGCAACAATCTCTGCACGTCTTCGGACGCAGAAAGTGAGAAATCCACGTATGTGTTGCTTTTTGTCCAGTTTTTTTCAGCCGGCCTCTAAAAAAATGGTCCTGCTGCAAGTAGCCGTTGATTACGATATGGCTAATTGAGTTTTATAAGCTAATACCATGGCGAGAAGAACCCATAGCGGCAGGACACGAGTCAGTGAGTCGAGATGGTGATTGTGCTTGCGTCTATCAGTCGACACGGGATACTTCTGCTATAGAGTTTCTTAATCCCAATGATAGTAGCCCCGCCACCAATACAAATCCCGCCGACCACCATAGGCAACCCACCAGCCCTTGGGTTTGGTAGATCCAGCCCGAGAGCACGGTGCCAGTCAGTCGGCCACCGGCATTGGCCATGTAATAAAACCCCACATTCATCGACACTTTGTCGTGTTCAGACCAGGCAACAATCAGATACGAGTGCACGGCTGAGTTGATAGCAAAAACTACTCCAAAAATAATCAATCCGACAATAATCACCCTGTTCGGCTCCATGCCCTGCTGCAAAGCCAATGCGATAAGAACGGGGATCAGCACTAGACTAAACGCCCACACCCTTGCTGTTGTTGCATCAGGATGACGACCTCGCAAGATCATCGGTGCACAGGACTGAATAATGCCGTAAATGATTACCCACAACGCGAGAAAAGCGCCCACCTCACTAAAACGCCAGCCTAGTACCGAAAAGAGAAACACTGGCAGACCCACCACGAACCAGATATCACGGGCACCGAACAGGAAGAAGCGCGCCGCCGAGAGCCAGTTGATTGCGGGCGTATTGGAAAATAGCTGGGTGAATTTTGGCTTGGCCTTGGTTTTACCCAAACCCCGTGGCAGCAGTATCGCAGTGAGAATCAACACTAATAGCAGACCGCCCGCTAATACCAACAAGGCGCCCCTAAACCCTACAAACTCAAGCAACACCGCACCGAGAAAAAAGCCAACGCCCTTCAAGGTATTTTTGGTACCGGTTAGCATTGCTACCCATTTAAACAGGCGAGAATCATTGTGCCGGGGCACCAGTGTTTTCACGCCCGCCTTGGCAGACATCTTGTTCAGATCTTTTGCAATACCCGACAAGGCTTGAGCAAACATCACGTAGGCCACGCTACGCCACGCTTCCGGTACTGCGAGCATGGTCAGCGCTACCACCTGTAATCCCATGCCGATGTTCATGGTGAGATTGAGGCCGATACGCGTCCCCAGCCAACCGCCGACCAGGTTGGTGACGATACCGAAGAACTCATAAAAGAGGAACAGCATTGCCACCTCGAAGGGTGAATAACCCAACAGGTGAAAATAAAGCACCACCAGCATGCGGATTGCACCGTCGGTGAGGGTAAACGCCCAATAGCCACCGGTAATCAGCAGGTAGTTGCGCAAGCCGCCCTCCACGTTTACAGGCTCCGTGCGATTTTGGCCGCCAGTTCCATCATACGGTTTACGTAACCCCATTCATTGTCGTACCAAGCCAGAATTTTCACCTGGGTGTCATCGATCACCATGGTGGTCAGTGCATCGACGATGGAAGAACGGGGATCGTCTTTATAGTCGATTGACACTAGGGGTCGCTCCTCAAAGCCGAGAATGCCTTCAAGATTTCCAAGGGACGCCTGTTTAAACAGTGCGTTGACCTCCTCTACCGTCGTTGGTCGCTCTGCCTCAAAAACAAAATCGGTCAGCGATGCATTCAACAAAGGCACTCGCACCGCCAAACCATTTAGCTTGCCGCTCAACTCAGGGAAAATTTTGGTAATCGCTTTGGCCGACCCTGTCGTCGTGGGAATCAACGACTGGCCGCAGGCCCGTGCCCGTCGCAGATCTTTGTGACCTTTATCAACAATGGTTTGGGTATTGGTGATATCGTGGATGGTGGTCATGCAGCCATGACGGATACCGATACCTTCCTGCATCACCTTGACCACAGGCGCCAGACAGTTGGTGGTGCAGGAGGCAGCAGTGACAATGTGATGTTGCTCAGGGTCGTATAGATCATCGTTAATGCCCATGACGATATTCAAGGCCGGATCGGGTACCGGGGCCGACACCAACAGCTTTTTCACGCCCTGATCAAAATAGGGTTGCAACGCCGCTTCTGACTTAAATTTCCCCGAGCATTCGATGACGAGATCAATGCCCTTTGCACCCCAATCCACCGCCGTCGGGGTAGCATGGCTGCTGAAAGCGATCTCTTTGCTATCAACGATCATCGAGTCAAGTGTCGCCTTAATATCATGTGGCCAGCGTCCATGCACCGAATCGAACTCCAACAAGTGAGCCTGACAAGCAGCATCACCCGCAATTTCGTTGATGTGGACAAATTCTAGCTCCGCACGATGCCATCCGGCCCGTAGTGCTAGTTTACCCATGCGACCGAAGCCGTTAATACCCACTCGAATAGACATTAACCCTCCTTACCGTTTATCCGTTTATACAGTTATATATAAACTTAAAAAAACCGGATTGCTCCGGTCCGCTCATTTGCTACCCTGTTGCTAAATTAACCGCACTGCTGAGACTGCCCTTCCGACATTAACCTAGCAAGATCCGCCTGCATCTCGTCATTGCCATCTCCGCACTGGTAGATATGCTCAAACAGCGGCTCACAACAACCCTCCACTATCCGATAATAGACCCACACCCCTTCACGTCGGGTGGACACCAAGCCGTTGTTACGCAGATAGGCGAGATGACGTGATACCACACTCTGAGATAATTCCAGCGTTTCTACCAGATCACAAACGCAGAGTTCACCCGTCTCCAGTAGCAGGTAGACGATCCTCAAGCGTACTGGCTCAGAGAGGGTTTTAAACAAGGCTGCAAGAGATTCAGTGTTCATGAATAGAATTATATACGCCTAGCCATATATTGCAAGCTCGCCATTTCGCCTGTCTTGAGCAATTTATCAGGGGTACATCGGATCATAGCAATGTTGTTTTATGGCAGAATAGCTTATATATCTTTCGGTAAGAAACTGGAACCTTAATGTCGATTCACAATAACGATAAACCTAAATCCGAGACGCTTCAATGTCGCATTGAAGGCATGGATTGCCCCGATTGCGCCGCCAAAATCGAGAAAGTGTTGAGTGAGTTACCGGGGGTCACCGAGGTCAATGTCGACTTTGCCGGAGAAATCTTGTCGGCACAGGTGCTTTTACCCGATGCGCTAAAACAAATACATAACACGGTGCGTTCTTTAGGTTATAGCATTGCAGAGGATACCCATCGGGTCACGAGTGTTCTGCGCGTCGAGGGTATGGATTGTGCCGAAGAAACGGCATTGGTTGAAAAGGCGTTAACGGGATTGCGGGGACTAGAACGATTCGATGTTAACCTGATGACTGAACGTTTAACCGTAGTCCATGACAACAGTGCCTTGCCGGTGGACTATCTGATCGCCGCCTTGGATGGCGTGGGTCTCAAGGCGGCGTCATTCGGTGAGTCAAAGGAGGTTGCCGGTTTTTGGCTGCGTCATGGCCGGCTTGTTTCTACATTGTTAGCAGGTGTTTTCACCGCTGTTGGTTTGTCACTGCATTTCATTTACCCCACAGGCCCGTGGGAGAAGGTGGTGTATGCGCTGGCCATCTTGAGCGGCGGCTGGTATATCGCCCCCAAGGGCTTCGCTGCCGTACGTCATGGCGCATTAGACATGAATTTTCTGATGATTGTCGCTGTTGTTGGCGCGTTATTCATCGATGCCTGGGATGAAGCGGCCATGGTGATTTTCCTGTTTTCTCTTGCTCAAGTTCTGGATGCCCGCGCCATGGATCGCGCTCGCCATGCAGTGCGTGCGTTGATGGAACTGGCACCGCCCGTGGCGCGGCTGCTCAGGGATGATAGCGAGATCACTGTTGTGGTTGATCAGGTGCAAGTTGACGATGTATTCCGATTACGTCCTGGCGAGAAGATCCCATTAGATGGTGAAGTCATCGATGGAAGATCGGCTGTCAACCAGGCGCCCATCACCGGTGAGTCTATCCCGGTGGATAAAGCCGTTGGCGACACCCTCTATGCGGGATCGATTAATGGTCAGGGCAGTCTTGATGTACGGGTCACCCACCTCGTCGCCGATACCACGCTGGCCCATATTATTCACCTAATCGAAGAGGCCCAGGCAGCCCGTGCGCCCTCACAAGCCTTTGTTGATCGTTTCGCACGCATCTACACGCCTGCCATCCTGGTACTGGCAATACTCATTGCCACCATACCGCCGCTGGTGTTTGATCAGGAGTTCGGCGACTGGTTTTATCGCGCACTGGTTCTGCTCGTGATTGCCTGTCCCTGTGCACTAGTAATATCAACCCCCGTTGCCATCGTTTCTGGGTTGGCACGTGGTGCCCGTGCCGGTGTGTTGATCAAGGGCGGCGTGCATTTAGAAAATGCAGGTCACCTCAAGGCGTTGGCCTTCGACAAGACGGGCACACTGACTATGGGGATGCCACAAGTACAGAATGTAGAGGCCATTAATCATACCTCGCAAGAAGAATTAATCCATATTGCCGCAAGCCTGGAAAGCCGATCTGAGCATCCGCTGGGCCAAGCGATTCAGGAATATGCCCAATACAATGGTATCGAACCGGTAGCTATCGATGAATTCCTGTCACTGACAGGGCGAGGTGTCCGGGGCAAGATAGGAAGACAGACGTACCTGTTGGGTAACCACCGCTTATTTGAGGAACAAGGTCTATGCGGCCCGGAAGTGGAAGCTATTCTTGATGCACGGGAACGGGAAGGAAAAACCGTTGTGATTGTCGGCAACTCGGAAAAAGTACTAGGTCTCATCAGTATTGCAGACAGTGTGCGACCTAGTGCGCGTGATACCATAGTCCGCTTGCGTAATCTTGGCGTTGACCATATCACCATGCTGACTGGTGACAATAAGGGTACTGCCCGGGCGATTGCAGAACAAATTGGAATCGATGATGCGAAAGCCGAGTTATTGCCGGCAGACAAGGTGCAGGCAGTTACAGATCTTGTTGATAAATATGGAAAGGTTGGGATGGTCGGCGATGGGGTGAATGATGCGCCGGCCATGGCTGCAGCGACCACCGGCATTGCCATGGGCGCGGCAGGCACTGATGCTGCACTTGAAACGGCCGACCTTGTATTGATGGGAGATGACCTCAGCCGATTGCCATTCGCCATTCGCTTGTCCCGTGCCACCTTGCGCACTATTCGTCAGAACATTTCAGTAGCCTTGGGACTCAAGGCCATATTTATTGCCCTTGCCATTCCTGGCTACGCTACCTTGTGGATGGCGGTATTTGCCGACATGGGTGCAAGCCTCCTGGTAATTACCAATAGTCTACGTTTATTACGATTGCGTGATGAACTGGCTTCGTCCAAAAAATATCTCTAAACACGAATGCCTTCAATTAATAAATAAGTATCGTCTTTCAAGAAAGATGTTTTTTCGACTTTTAAAGTTGGTGATTGCTCAATATATCGAAGCGTATTCCTGTCAAATCTGGCGCCATATACTTTTTCGACAAATGGCGCAAATAATTCCTGTCTTTTTCTTATTTTTTTATTTTTTGAATATACAATTTCTAAAAGACGAAAGCGTCCGCCTTCCTTTAAGACTCTGCCAAATTGATCAAGAGCAAGGTTTTGTATTTCATCGGGCATTACGCAGCACATAAATGTTGAAAAAACCCAATCAAATTGATTTGAGTCTATTGACTTCATTAGCGTAGCATCTTCGTTTATTAACCTTACTTTGCACTTCGCCTTTTTTATCCTCTTTTCGGCTTTACTCAACATTTGTTTGCTTAATTCGATTCCTAGCAAGTCAACATCTTCATGATAAAACTCCAGATTTCTTCCAGTTCCAACGCCGGCTTCCAGTACTTTACCTCTTAAATCCCCAACTAGCGTTGGACGCCATTTTCGATATACTCTTTCCCAGGGATAATCCAAAATATCATAAAAAAATGCCGTTACATTGTATTTAGACTGCAAAAATAAATTATTTCCATGCGGCTTCATATTGCTTAAGTTAACCTCCTCTCTCGGGTCACTACAAAATCATCCTATCTCGGAGCGATATCTCACCATGGCCCTTGCATTATTTCAAACTTTATATTTTATTGGATAAAACAGGTAAAATAGAGTTGCTATGAATATTACCCTTTTCGCCGCGCGTACTATTTTTGGTTTTATCAGACATGCGCTTCGCGCCTTGCTGTACGGTGCCATCGGAGCATCTATCATAGTGGTAATCCTCGCGGTGTACACTCTCGATAAGCGCCCCGATCTCAAGGTTTGGCATACAGCGGATCTCGATGCGGAATTTACCAAAGCCGCGAATATAAATACATTTAAGGATTATCTGGCCCTCGAAGACCGCCTGTTCGCTCAGCTCGATGAAAAAGTATATGCCAAGATAGCACCCATCGAGCAGCGCCAACTTAATCGTTATTACCGTGGTAGTCTGTCAGATCCTGGTCGCTGGGAAACAAACTGGAACCGTAGCTTTGAATTCAAGTTGGCGAAGCCGAAAGTAGGCGTTCTACTGCTGCACGGTTTATCAGATTCACCTTATAGTCTGCGTAACCTCGGTAACCGTTTACATAAAGAAGGCGCCTGGGTCGTTGGCCTTCGTGTGCCTGGCCACGGCACTGCGCCAGTTGGTCTGGTTGATATTAAGTGGCAAGACATGGCCGCAGCGGTCAAATTAGCAATGCAGCATTTGCGTGAGCAGGTCAATGACGTGCCCCTATACATTGTTGGCTATTCCAATGGTGGTGCACTCGCAGTGCAATACGCGTTAGCAAGCCTCGATGATAAAACCCTGCCAGAGGCTCAGGGGCTGGTACTACTTTCACCTGAAATCGGTATCAGTAAACTCGCTGCACTAGCGGTATGGCAAGAAAGGCTGGGCCACCTGTTGGGAATGGAGAAACTGGCCTGGAATACGATATTACCGGAGTATGATGCCTTTAAATATGTATCATTCCCTCTAAATGCTGCTAAGCAGGCCCATCTGTTAACAAATGAAATACAACAGCAGATTACCCGCTTAAGTTCAAGTGATGTGTTGCAAAATATGCCACCGATGCTTGCATTCCAATCGGTGGTTGACGCAACAGTGACGCCCTCAGCATTGGTCGAGGGACTTTTTGAACGCTTACCGGAGGGACAACATGAGTTGATATTGTACGATATTAACCGTCTCGCTGAGATCGAACCGATATTAACTAGTAATCCCTCGGCCTGGATCGATACCCTGTTACGGAGTCGAAAACTGGGCTATACCGTGACACTGATAAGCAACCAAAACGAAGAGAGCACCCAGGTTGTAGCACGCTCATATCTGCCAAAGAGTGGGCCTACCATCGAGTGCCCTCTTGAGGCTAAATGGCCTGGTGGGGTGTACTCATTATCTCATGTGGCCTTACCGTTCCCACCAAATGATCCTTTGTACGGTACGATCGAGATCAAAAAAAGCACCATACTCCAGCTTGGCAAACTTTCTTTGCGCGGTGAACGTGGTGTGCTACAGATATCAGCAGCTGACTTAATGCGCCTGCGCTGGAATCCGTTTTATTCCTATCAGGAGCAACGCATTTCAAGCTATCTTGCCCTGATTCAGGCGTCAGATAGTGATTGCAGTTCGTGACTTTATTTGCTCAATAACCCCCTTTTAGTCTTGACTCCGTACTTAAGTACGGCTATTACAATTGCACTTGATCAAAATTTCGGCCTGCTGCCGGATATTGCCTAGGCTAATTCATTGGGAGAACAATCCATGCGAGTGTTGCTGTTATCTCTGGCGCTGTTGCTCGTCGCCTGCGAGGGTGAACAAACCAAGGCAGTGGTGCCACCATCAGCGCAGCAAGTCACGCTTGCCGTCAGCAAAATGACCTGTTCCACCTGCGGACCAACGGTGCGTAAGGCTCTACAGGCAGTTCCGGGAGTCTACAAGGCAGTTGTTGATGTTGAGGGTGGTACGGCAACAGTTTACTACGACCCGGCTTTAGCTGATAGCGAGGCCCTGGCCAAAGCTACTACCTATGCCGGTTACCCTTCCAAGGTCATGTAACAGGCTATTCGCCACGTGATATGCAGGAAGAACCGTTAGCTCTTTTGCTGACAGCTGGGAGAATCAGATATTGGATGAGAACAACTCGGCTCAGATAACGACATCCGGCAAGTCGCCCAGCGGCTCCCTGATCGCCGGGGTGTTTGCAGGAGTTACTGCTTCTGCCTGTTGTCTGGGCCCCCTGGTGCTTTTAATGCTGGGTATCAGCGGTTCCTGGATTAGTAATCTCACCGCGCTGGAACCCTATCGTCCTGTTTTTATCGGTGTGGCGTTAGTGTTCCTCGGACTGGCTTTCCGCAGGCTCTACCTGGTTCCGCAAAGCTGCACAGGTGACGCCCCTTGCGCCGCACCAGACAACTTGCGTAAACAGCGTATTATCTTTTGGCTTGTAACGGGGGTGGTCACGCTGATGGTTGCCTTTCCCTGGTATGGCTCGCTGTTTATTAAATAGGAATTCTTGATAATACGATTAAAAATAACCATATAAACTATTGATAATATTATTTATTATATGATCCCGCAAAATGCAGTGGAACATGGCCTGGACAGCTTGAGCCACATTTTCGTGGATGCCTTCCCGAAAATGGATATCACGGCGCAGCGGCTGGCGCGCAAGATTTATCAGCACCTGGCTAAGGGTGAGCCATCCCCGGTTGAGTCTCTGGCTCAAGATCTGGCGCTGCCAATTGAACAGGCTAAACAGCTACTCAATCAGTTAGGTAATATTTCCTAATGTACGCACCACTGTATGGTGATGGATGGAATAAAGAGTTACGCCTGGTGTGCGTGGGATGCCCTATTCATTCCTGAACTAGTAGGCAGTACGGCACAAGTCGCCTCAACCTGCGCAACCACTGCCAGGCCCATTCAGCTTTCGGTGTCACTTGAGGGCGCTCAATCAACTGGAGCAGAGCCTATCGTTATCTCTTTTTTGATACCAGATGCAGCGAAGATAAATGAAAACGTTGCCAGTCAATTTTGTCATTATGTCAATTTCTTTCGCTGCTATGAAGCTGGCGAGGAATGGACGTCACAACATGAAGGAACCTTTCTACTGACGCTTGAGGATGCCTTCGAAATAGGTAGGCAGGTGAACGCGGTTCGCTATGCCGCTGTACTATAAAATTAATTATAGAGAGACATAATGCCAACAATCACGCTACATATCGCTATCATCGGATCCGGTTCGGGGGCTTTCGCTGCCGCTATTAAGGCTGTTGAAGAAGGTGCACGGGTGACGATAATCGAAGGTAGCGATATTATCGGCGGCACTTGCGTCAATATCGGCTGTGTGCCCTCTAAGATCATGATCCGCGCTTCTCATATAGCCCATTTACAGGCATGCCATGGTTTCGATGGTATTCCGCTAAACAGGCCAAAAATTGACCGCGCCGCACTGGTCAGCCAACAGCAGGCGCGTGTTGAAGAACTGCGTCATGCAAAATATGAAAATATCCTGGATAGTAATCCGGCGATTACCCTGGTTCGGGGCTGGGCGCGCTTTCGTGATGCACAGACTCTCATCGTTGCACAGGGCAATGGTAGCGAAAAAACTATTACGGCGGATCGTATCCTGATTGCCAGCGGGGCCAGTCCTGCTATACCGGATATTCCAGGTTTGCAGGAGACGCCCTACTGGACTTCAACCGAGGCACTGGTAGCCGAACAGCTTCCCGAGCATCTGGTGGTGCTGGGCGGCTCCGTGGTTGCCCTGGAGCTGGCTCAGGCATTTCGTCGATTGGGGTCAGAGGTCACACTGCTGGCACGCAGCACCCTACTCTCCAAAGAAGACCCAGATCTCGGCGCAGGACTGCAGGTGCTGCTCGAGAAAGAAGGCATCCGTATTAAAACTCAAACTGTGCCAACGGCAGTCAGGCATGATGGTCACGCTTTTGTATTGGAAAATGGGCACGACAATATTCAGGGTGATGCCTTACTGGTGGCCACAGGGCGGCAGCCAGATACCGGTCAGCTTGCGCTCGACAGGGTCGGTATTGAAACCGGTCACAACGGCGCCATTGTCATCGATGATCACATGCGTACATCAGTGGCCCATATCTATGCTGCGGGCGACTGCACCAATCAACCTCAGTATGTCTATGTGGCTGCCGCTGCGGGTACCCGTGCGGCGATCAACATGACCGGTGGAGATGAAGCATTGGATTTGAGCGCCATGCCAGCGGTGGTTTTTACCGATCCGCAGGTGGGTACAGTAGGCCTAAGCGAACAACAGGCACAGGCACAGGGCATTGCCACTATTTCGCGCACCCTGACCCTGGATAATGTGCCTCGCGCGCTTGCTAATTTTGATACACAGGGCTTTATCAAGCTGGTCGCACACAAAGAGACAGGGAAATTATTGGGTGCTCAAGTGCTGACGCCGGAGGGCGGCGAGATCATCCAGAGTGCCGTATTGGCTATTCGTAACGGTATGACCGTTGAAGACCTGGCCGGACAACTATTCCCCTATCTCACTATGGTGGAGGGGCTTAAATTATGCGCGCAGACCTTCAACAGGGATGTGTCGCAGCTATCGTGTTGCGCCGGTTGATTGTTAGTGAATTACCAGGAGGAATAATATGTTCAAGCAAATCACCGGATCTTTGGGTTCTATTTTCGCAAGCGTATGCTGTCTGGGCGTCGCCCCGGTACTTGCCGCACTCTCTGCGGCCGGATTGGGGTTTATCATCAATGACGCCATCCTGATCCCACTGCTGGCGATTTTTCTGCTGATCGCAGTATGGGGACTGAAAGGTTCACGTACTCGTCACGGCGTCAATGGTCCCTTCTATCTGGGATCAGTCGGCGCTGTTGCAGCGTTTGTCGGGATATTGGTGTTCATGCCGGTACATATCATCGGCCTGGTTGCCGTGATTGCAGCTGCCATATGGGATATAGTTTTACTACGTAAAAGTCCACCGGCTTGTGAAACCGGCAACTAAGGAGTATCAGCTATGAAAATAAGACTGATCGTTTTGTTGAGTGCAGCACTGCTAATGTCTTCGTCCGCTGGATTATATGCCGCTAATGGAGACACCATGCTGTTCCATCTCAAGACCGGACTCAAGCATGACGATGCCCAGATCTGTGTCGCCTACAATGCCATCTGGGCCGCGCTGGATGAAGGTCTCAAGGTAAAGGTGCTGGTGGACGCAGACGCCATCAATACTTTCAAGATTGGCTGGCGGGGAAAAGATGATATAGAAGACTACAAGATACCCGAGAATCTGCGCCAGGCATTGGCCGGGCAGTTCTCAACCCCGATCAACAAAGTGCCCAAAACCTATGGACAATTTCTGAACCAGCTTCACGACAAGGGTGCGAAATTCTATATCAACAGTGCCTTTCTTGTGGTGGCGAAAATCGAAGATCAACTGGGCACGGTGGATAATATTTCGGCCAAGTTCTTTCAGCCTGTCTCTCTGAAAGAGATGATCCGCCTGCGAACAGGCGCCGATTATTACATGGTGTATTGAAAACAAACCTCTGATCTATTGATACAAGCTATCCTAATGCATCAGAGACCAGAGGTTCGTTTGGCAATTACTCGCAGTTAACCTCTCCTCCCAGGCTCCTTTCGAAGAGCACGATCTTCCAGAGATCTTCCGCGCTCGCAACCGAGGGGGTGGTTTTCAGTCCCAGCTCAGACTCATGACCCTTTAGGTAGGCCACCATTCCCGAACCATCGGGATGACTTGGCGCACCTGCCTTGGAAAAATCTCCCTGGGTACCGTTGGAAGCAACCCAGAACATTTCGCCGCAGGTCCGTGCATCATGAAATTCTGCACTGGTAAAATTTCTCGGGCCTACTGCAGTGGTGAGACCCACGGGGCCATCACCCTTTCCTTCTTTTCCATGACAGGTCCAGCAGGTTGAACTGCCGGTAAACAGCTTCTTTCCTGCCGCGATATTTTCCGGCGTAGCGGGAACCGGAGACTTCATGGCTTTGGCTTCGTCGATTTTATCTGGCGGCACTCGGGGTGCAGTAGGGTCGTGCTCTGGCTTGGCCGCTGCATTAACATTAAAAGCAATAAATAAACTGGCTAATATCCATATATTTTTCATTTTGCTTTCCTCCATAGGCTAGGCTAAATAAGGTACTGAGAACACAATATTATCGAGGGATGAATCTTTGAAGATATGATGTTCCGAGTAGAGGAAGAATAAAAGCCCTTTCCCCTAAAGTCCACGGTTATCGAATTGTAATCTGAAATTTCACACTATTTTTAAACCTAAAGAGGAATCTCTTATAAAATAAAGAAGAAAATTCCGAATAACCATGGCTTCTCCATACTAATGTGGCGTGTATTATTAGCTAACCTAATAGGTTTGTTTAAATGTGTTTCATATTGATTAAGTAATACTTTTTACTGCAACGTTTCGATAAACCTTAATTGGCATTAGAAAAGCTGGTTCCTGTTCAGCCGTATTGCAAGCTTGAATTCAAGCCCTACTATTGTTGTTATTATTGTGTTCTATTTCAGAATTAATATTTCTCCATGATCCGGCGAGTTGCGGTGGTGGTGTCGGTGTAACAACTTTGTTGTGTGCAGCAATGTTGCGAGGACTGAAATCACTGCGCACAACCATACTTTCCAATATTCCAACAGCTCGAAAATCGTAATAGGCAAACAGGGGCTCAACAAAAGTACTGCCTGGTAATTTAGGTAATATACCGCGCACTCCCGGGGTACGATTCATGAGTAACCACTTGACAGCCTCAACTGTGATGTCTGGCATATCACAGGCGACAACTAGCCACGAAGCATTAGGTGACCAGCGCATTGCAGCAAGCATTCCGGAGAGCGGCCCTGCTACACCAGGTATATCCGGCACACATGGGTAGTCTGATAATTCAGACGGGATTTCACCTTTACCTGCAATGACAACTTTCTCAGTAAATTGTTGTAATACCTCGATGATATTTTCAAGCCACGTTTTGCCATTACGTTGTATCAAATGTTTTGGCCTACCCATCCGAGTGCTATCACCTCCAATCAGCACACAACCATAGATTGGTGTGTTTAATATTTTATGAGGTGATACTGGCTGATTTTTCAAGAAAATAAGGGCCGTATATGGCTAAACTATTACTGTGGGTAAGTGTTTAAAGCCCTAGCTTGCCTGGGTTACGGTTTTTTGAGCCGTTGGCTTTGCACTACAACAGCCGCAACCTGCAGGATGACCCCGCAGTATTCTAATGCCATGGGGTAGAGCCTGTATGATAGCCTCGAGGTTTTCAACTGCAGCCCTCTCCGACCCTGGCAAATTCACAATAAATGTTGTCCCTCGAATACCTGAGGCTCCTCTGGAGAGTATTGCAGTCGCTGTTTTTTCCAAGGACGCATATCGCATGGCTTCGTCAAAACCAGGCGTAAAGCGTTCTACGACTGCCCTGGTCGCTTCCGGAGTTACATCTCTTGGAGCGGGTCCTGTACCACCCACGGTAAAGAGTAAATCAATAGCGTGATCGTCACAGAAATGAATTAACTTTTTCGATATAAGCGCCTTAACATCCGGAATTATTTCTGCATGGTAAATGCGGGCATTGAGTGATTCCAAGAGCATATTTTCTACAGCGGGGCCTGCGGTATCTACATTTTCACCACGCGAACATCGATCACTGATGGTCAATACAACTGCTTGAAACTTATTTCTTGGCACCAGATCAATTATCTTGACATGGTCACCAGCATGGACTTCACCGCCGTGTTCGACATGTGCATAGAGCCCAGTTCGCGCCATAATATGATCTCCGGAAACTCGAACGAGATTTGCATGTGGATGAAGGTCTTTGCCTGCCTGAGTGATAGATAATACGACATCATCTCCCAACTGTAGTCGGGTTCCGACACCAATCGTACTGAAATCCAGATTAGTAATGACTATGTTTTCAGCAAATATTCCAGAGCGAGTGACAGTTTGGTCTAACGCCTGGATATCGAATTCAGAAAGCAGACTGATCTGGCGATGCCAGTCGCCCGCATGGGAGTCTCCAACAATCCCATAGCCAGATCTAAAGCTAGCAGAATCAACAGATTTTTTTAGATTCCCTCTGCCAGGGGATAAGCTGAGACTTTTTACCGTTACCATGAGACACCTCTCTTTCTTTTTGCCGACTCAGTAGTATCATACGTAGACCGTACCTTAATACATTTTCTATAGCTCATCAGAAGGCTCGCGATTTCGGTTAGCATGATGAGATAAAAAAGAAGATTTAGCTATATGATATCTAAAGACCTCATTTTAACTGAATTTCCACAATTGAGTCACATTGTTTATCTTAATCATGCCGGTGTGGCGCCCTGGCCTACGCGAACAGCAACTGCGATAAAAGATTTCGCTGATGAAAACGTTTATCAGGGACCTATCAATTACAAGTACTGGATTGCAGTAGAATCAACACTCAGAAAACAGCTGCAACAACTCCTGAATGCACCTTCAAGCGAAGATATCGCCCTCCTGAAAAATACCTCCGAAGGTCTTTCCATGATCGCCAGTGGGCTGGACTGGAATGCCGGAGATAATATTGTCAGCACTAATCAGGAATTCCCATCTAATCGGATTGTCTGGGAAGCACTGCAGGAACGCGGCGTCGCACTACGTCAGGCCGATCTTTCAAGTGCGGAATCTCCGGAGGATGCTCTTTTTGCTCTAGTAGACGAGCGCACAAGAATGATCGCCATCAGTTCCGTGCAGTATGCAACGGGTTTGCGTATGGACTTGGCGCAGATCGGGAAATTTTGCCAGGAAAACGGGCTTCTTTTCTGCATTGACGCCATCCAGAGTCTAGGTGCTTTTCCTCTTGACGTACAGGCGATCAATGCCGATTTTGTTGTGGCTGACGGACATAAATGGCTATTGGGCCCAGAAGGTCTCGCGGTGTTTTATGTCCGCAAGGGTGTGCGTCACCGATTACGTCCCAGTCAATATGGCTGGCATATGGTGGAGCATCAAGGGGACTATGACCGGCTTGAGTGGGAAATCGCCACTAGCGCCCGACGTTATGAATGCGGCAGTCCCAATATGTTGGGCATACACGGATTGAGCGCCAGTCTATCGCTGCTATTGGAGTGCGGCATTGTGAATATATCTAGAAGTATCATCAATAATACATCCTATCTAATTAATAATTTAGAAATAATAGATAACATTACAATCATTTCCAACACCCAGCCAGAGCGATTATCAGGGATTGTGACATTTCAGCACAATAATATTAGCTCTGCAGCTTTGCATCAGAAGTTACTCCAAAAAAATGTCATTT
Source organism: Gammaproteobacteria bacterium (assembly GCA_003230085.1). Taxonomy (GTDB): domain Bacteria; phylum Pseudomonadota; class Gammaproteobacteria; order SZUA-140; family SZUA-140; genus SZUA-140. The sequence goes on along the minus strand of QIGV01000042.1, from coordinate 10,903 downwards.
GCGCGTTACGTGCTGGTGCTATCCGCTTTTCACCACATTTTTATACTATCCACACACAACTGGACCGGGCCATTGAGTGCCTGCTAGAAGTGGTTAATTCCAGATCATGCGATTGAAGCTGTATAATTAATTTCTGGCCAGAGGTTTTTGTTTGCATAGCCTCAAGACTCGACTTGAGCTGCTCTGCTCAGGCTAACGCGTGTGATTCTGATACGATATCACCGTGGTTTCCGATGGCCTCATAGATTTCTATAACTCTGATGGTAATCATGTAGGGTGCATTCAGGATTCCATTTCAGCGGTTATCAGTAGTTGGAGTTTGGTCATAAATTTTCTTTAAGCGAGAATTAAGCTGGCTCACTAGGTTCTGAACATATGGTTCATCTACTATATTGTGATGGGTGACCGCCCCCTTAACAAACAAGAACTCAATATCCTCGTTAGTGAAACTGTTCCAGCGTTGTCGCAATGAAATTATTAGTCTTTTTCGATTTTTATAACTTTCTGGTACGAAAACGATTATCTTGCCCGTATAGTTATGATACACATACTTGTCTGAAGCCTTCTTGAAAATTTCTTTAAGATGGAAAGCAGTATGAACAGCAGGGATTGACTGCATTCTCAAAATGTAATATTTGCAAAGTAAATATCTGGATTTATCCCTGATACGATAAAACAAGCGTCTGGATCTGAGATTCAAACCGTTTTTCACTTTAAACATGTAATTTTTCAATTGAATATTTTTTGGAGAGGCCTGTTTAAATCTGTTAAGCGCTTGGCCAACAAGTTGATCAATGCTCGTATCCACACGTGGAGGTGACGGGTCAAAAAGTGCCAGTAATGCCACTTTATCACCTTGTCTGGACAGTTGCAGAGCGATCTCATAGGCAATCATGCCACCAAAAGAAAATCCCCCCAGGAAATAAGGGCCATTTGGTTGGATGTACTTTATTTCATTCAGATGATCCACCGCAATATCTTCAACGGTTTGGTAGGTCGTTCTGCTGGCATCCTGGCCATGATGTAACCAATATAATGGTTGATTTATATCCATATATTTGGCCAGAGAATGTGCCCGCCCATGGACACAAAAGAAAGGGGGGCATGTGCCATGTGGTTGGATTGGCACCAGGGAATTCCAGCGTGAAATCTTCTCATTATCACTGATGAGGCTGGGCTTACTTTCCTCTTTATCTCTTAAGAGATGAGCCATAGCTGCGATGGTAGGTGCACTGAAAAGTGTGGATACCGGCAGACGTTTACCAAATAGTTTTTCTATTCCCTCCAATAAATGGACGCCTAGCAAAGAATGACCACCCAGATCAAAGAAATTGTCGTCTATGCCTATGGCACGGGTGTTTAGCACATTCTCCCAGATACGTGCAAGTCTGAGTTCCAGGGAATCACGCGGCTCTCGCCTGATGGTGGAGAATACCGTATTTTCAATTGTGGGCTCCGGCAGTGCCCTTGTGTCCAATTTCCCATTAGGCGTAAGGGGAAATTGGACAAGAAATATGTATGTGGCAGGCACCATATATTCCGGCAGCCTTTCCTTTAAATAGCCTTGCAACACTGTGGCACTCACATTACCTTGCCGTGACGTCACTACGTAAGCCACAAGACGTTTGTCTCCCTGAATATCATTCTCACCATCCTCACGGAGCAACACCACAACATCAAGTACGAGAGGATGCTTTGAAAGCACTGACTCAATCTCCCCCAGTTCAATACGAAATCCTCGATTTTTTACTTGATAGTCAACACGGCCAATGAATTCAAGATTACCATCTGGCAAATAGCGGGCTAAGTCACCTGTACTGTAAAGGTGTTGATCAGGGTCATCGCTAAAGGGATTGGAAATAAAATTCTCAGCCGTCATTTCCGGGCTATTAAGGTATCCGCGCGCCAACCCGTAACCACCGGTATATAGCTCCCCACAAACGCCAACAGGTACAGGATTCATGTGCTTATCCAATAGATAGATCTGAGTATTTGATATAGGACGGCCAATGGGAATAGTCCTTGCATTTTTCGAGGCTTCATTTATCAGATACCAGCTTGTAAATGTAGTATTTTCAGTGGGGCCGTAAACATGCAACAGAAATTCCGGGGGGCCTTTTTCAATTACCACCCTGACCCATTTCTGGTCAACTTCCTCGCCTCCGAAAAGCACGCAGCGCATTGAATGTAAGGCGGCAGGTTCCATGCGCGCAATCAGATTAAATAAAGCTGTTGTCAAAAATATCACTGTAATCTGATGCTCATCAATATATTTTGCAAGGTCACGGGGTGATAATGTCACTTCCCGCTCAATACCCACCAATTGGGCACCATTAAGCAGCGCGCCCCAGATTTCAAATGTTGCCGCATCGAATGAGATATTAGAAACCTGGGCAATCTTGTCCCTGTCTCCGAGAGTTATATAGTTTGTATTGAGAACGAGACGGTTTACTGCGCGATGTGGCACCGGGACACCCTTTGGCTTCCCTGTTGATCCGGAGGTGTAGATAACATAGGCAAGATCTTCAGGAGCACTATAATTGATCAAATTACTTTGATTGTATTTGCTCATGTTATCCCAATCAGCATCGAGACAGATCACATGGGCATCACGTTTAGGTAATTGACCCTTAAGCGCTTTTTGGGTAATTAAAACAGGGGCCAGAGTTTCATCCAACATAAAAACAAGACGTTCTTTGGGATAATCAGGATCAAGTGGGACATAGGCTCCCCCTGCCTTGAGAATGCCAAGCAAACCTACAACCATTTCTAAGGAACGTTCCATACAGATGCCAACGAGTGTACCCGACACTACACCGTGCGCTCGTAAAGAATGTGCCAATTGATTGGCCCTGGCGTTAAGTTCACGATATGTCAGGAATTGGCTCTCATACGCTACTGCAATATTGTTTGGTGATCGCTCAACCTGAAGCTCAAACAGTTGGTGAATACATTTATCTTTGGGGTAATCGGTCCTGGTTTCATTCCATTCAACGAGTATTTGATGATGCTCTGCCCCAGATAACATCGGCAGTGAATCAATGGATTGATTGGGATCTGAGGTAAAACCTTCCAACAGGACTTGGTAGTGGCCCAGCATCCTAGAGATGGTAGTTGCATCGAAAAGATCAGTATTGAACTCAAGTAGAGCCTCAAGCCCCCCATTATGTTCTAACATGCATAGGGTCATATCAAACTTAGCTGTTTTTTTGTCTGTCTCTAATGATATTTTACTTAAACTTGATTGTTCTATGGATTCTGAATAATTATTTTCCAGGGTGAATACCACTTGAAATAAGGGTGAATGTTTTGAATTACGTTCAGGATGCAGCTCTTCGACAAGTTTATTAAACGGTAAATCTTGATGAGCATAGGCACCTAGTGCAACATTACGGACACGTTTAACTAAATCGCGGAAGGTCAGATTCTCGAATAAGCTAGTACGCATCGCCAGTGTATTAACAAAAAATCCGATCAACCCTTCCACTTCAGGCCGTGTGCGATTGGCAATCGGTGTGCCTACTACAATATCTTTCTGGCCCGAGTATCGGTGGAGCAACACCTGGAAAGCAGCCAACAGGGTCATAAACAGCGTCACCCCTTCCTGCCGACTCAATTCCTTCAGAGCATCACTCAGGACTCGCGGTAAAACAATAGATTGGCGGTCTCCACAAAATGTCTGAATCGCAGGTCGCGGCCGATCAGTCGGGAATTCTAACAGCGGGGGGGCACCCTCCAACTGTTTTTTCCAATAGCCGAGCTGCCTTTCCAGAACATCACCTTGCAACCACTTGCGTTGCCACTGGGAATAATCAGCATACTGTACCGGCAGCTCCGGCAATTCAGCTGGGCGACCCTGGCAATATGCGTCGTACAACTCGTCCAACTCCCGGTCAAAGATATCCATGGACCAGCCGTCCGAGATGATATGATGCATCACAACTATCAGAACATGCTCGTGTTCTTCAAGGCGCACTAAGGTTGTGCGTAACAATGGCCCCTGCGCCAGGTCGAAGGGACGTTGAGCCTCTTCCTTGGCCAAACACTGCAATGCCAACTGACGGTTACTCGCTTCCTGGCCCATCAAGTTAACTACCGGTAGGTTCGTCATCTGTTCCGGGACGATAACTTGTACTGGTCCATCCCCCTCCACCCTGAAAATAGTACGCAGACTTTCGTGGCGGGCAACTAACGTATCCAGCGCTTGTTGTAATGCTTGAATATTGAGAAGCCCCTGCAGCCGGTAGCCACTGAAGATATTGTAAAAAGAACTGTCTGTCTCCAGCTGATCCAAAAACCATAGCCGACTCTGGGCATATGAGAGGGGTAATTTTGCAGGCCGAGGAAACGGATGAAGTGGGTTAATCTCCGTTTCCTGCTCCTCCTTACCTTGGTAATCCTGCTCTATTGCCTCGGTTAACGCTTTGACAGTAGGTTTCTCGAACAAGCGCCGCAAAGGTATGTCTACTTCAAAACTATCTCTGATATGGGTCATTAAGCGCGTCGCCATCAGGGAATGTCCGCCCATCTCAAAAAAATTATCGGTGGCGCCTACCTTGCTTAGACCAAGGATTTTGGCCCACAATAAAGCCATTAACTCCTCCTGCGGGGTAGTTGGAACAACATAACATTCGTCAAGCTCACGCGGTGTTACTTCCGGTACTGGGAGTGCTTTATGATCGACCTTACCGTTGGGTGTTAATGGCAATACCTCGAGGTCAACATAACGTGTTGGGATCATATAATCCGGTAAGTTATGGTGCAGATATTTACTCAGATCGTTGGGAATGATTTGACTACCGGACTGATAAACGAGATAGGCTACCAGTCGTTTATCGCCCGGGGTATCCTCCCGCGCCATCACCACCACATCCTTGATCTCTGAATGCTGTTCAAGAACCACTTCAATCTCGCCTAATTCGATGCGGAAGCCGCGAATTTTGACCTGATGATCAGTCCGACCCAGATATTCAATATTACCATCAGGTAACCAGCGTACAAGATCCCCTGTTTTGTAGAGACGTGCATGGGGATCATCATTAAACGGATTTGCTATAAACCGTTCAACAGTTAGTTCGGGTTTGTTCAGATAACCACGAGCAAGCCCCATTCCACCAATGTGTAGTTCGCCCAAAACACCTATAGGTACCGGATTTAGATAAGGATCCAATACATAGACTTGGGTATTTTGGATAGGGTGACCAATTATTGATTTGTTACACAGCAATTTGCTATTTTTTTCTTCAGTCAAATCGGCCATTGTTACTGCTACCGTTGCCTCGGTAGGGCCATATCCATTTATCAGCCGTGTTTTCTGTGGCGCACACTCCTTCCATAATGCAATTTTCTCTGGAGAAACCCGTTCGCCTCCGATGATTACTATTCGTATATTATCAGGTAATATTAGTTTTTCTGAGGATAATGCGGTAGTCAATTCATGCCAAAAGGCCGTTGGAAGGTCGAGTACGGTTATTCCCTGTTCCTGGCATCTCCCTAAGAAGATTTGCATGGAATCCAACATCGAATCAGAACGGATAACCAAGGTGGCGCCATACGCCAAGGTTGTAAATATTTCTTCCACAGCAGTATCGAAGCTAATCGGTGCAAACTGTAAAACACGATCATCCCGTGTTAAACCGAAAGTTCTTGCCGCTGCTGACACGTAATTTACCAATGCCTTATGTGTAATTTCCACGCCTTTCGGTTTGCCGGTTGAACCAGATGTATATATCACATAACTCAGATTGTCTGGACCTGAACATGTCGAGTGATTGTCTTGATCATGCACAGAAGAAATATCCAAAGGAATGTCCAAACATACAACTGACGTACAATGTCCAGGTAAACACTCCAAAAGTTTTGTTTGTGTGAGTAATATTTTCGTCTTGGTATCTTTTAATATGTATGCCAAACGTTCTTTGGGATAGAAAGGATCTAAAGGTACATAGGCACCACCTGCTTTGAGAATACCAAGAATACCAACAATCATTTCCAGAGAGCGTTCAACACAAATCCCCACCAGCACTTCGGGGCCTACCCCTCTTTCACGTAGATAGTCGGCTAATTGGTTAGCGCGCGCTTCAAGATCGGCATAGGTGATTTCCAAATCTTTATAAACTACAGCTACTGCCTGCGGTGTACGTATCACTTGGTCTGCAATTAAGTCATGAATACACTGGTGCTCAGAAAAATTCATCCGAGTATCGTTCCACTCGACGAGTAATTGATGACGTTCATCCTCACTCAATAGCGGTAACTTAGAAACGCTTTGCGTTATATCGGCTACTATACCTTCAAGTAGAATTTTGTAATGATCCAACATCCTGACCATTGTGCCTGTATCGAAAAGATCAGTGTTGTATTCCAACGTAGCCTTTAGCCCCTGATCGTCATTCTCCATGATGAGGGACAAATCAAAGTGTGCAGTTCCCTTATTGGTCTCTATATGCGTTACATCCAAGCCATCAATGTTAAGTCCTGTCTTTGGGATATTTTGGTAGGCAAACATGATCTGAAATAAAGGTGAATAGCTTAAATTTCGCCCTGGATGCAGCTCCTCGACAAGTTTTCCAAACGGAAGATCCTGATGATCATAAGCGCCGAGCGCTACCTCACGAACACGTTTAATTAGATCTCGGAAGGTCGGATTGCCGGATAGATCACTGCGCAATACCAGCACGTTAATAAAAAGGCCGATCAATCCTTCGATCTCACTGTGCCTGCGATTGGCAATGGGCGTACCTACCACTATATCTTCCTGACCTGTGTAACGGTGGAGCAACACCTGGAAAGCCCCCAACAGGATCATGAAAAGCGTCGCCCCTTCTTGTCCGCTCAATTCCTTCAGTGCATCTCTAAGTGCGTTGGGAAAAATAATAGACTGTCGGTTTCCTCGAAATGTCCGAATCGCAGGCCGTGGTCGATCTGTCGGTAATTCCAACAGGGAGGGGGCACCCTCTAACTGCTTTTTCCAATAGTCCAGCTGTCCTTCCAGAACCTTTCCTTGCATCCACTCCCGCTGCCATTGGGCGTAATCAGCATACTGTACCGGCAGCTCCGGCAACTCGGCTGGACGACCCTGATTAATGCCGTTATAGAGGTGGCTTAGTTCACGATTGAAAATACCTGTTGACCAACCATCTGAGATGATGTGATGTATTGTGACCATCAGGATATGATCGCGTTCGGCAAGTTTTAATAGAGTAGTTCTCAGCAGTGGCCCCTGCGCCAGAGTGAAGGGACGCTGAGCCTCTTCGCTGGTCAAACGTTGTAATGCCGCCTTTCGATTACCTATATCCTGGTCGCTCAAATCCAATATCGGCAGTTCCACCTGCCGCTCCGGGACGATAACTTGTAGCGGTTCATTCCCTTCCATCTTGAAAGTAGTACGCAGGCTTTCGTGATGAGTCACTAACGCAACCAGTGCTTGTTGTAACGCTTCTATATTGAGTGCCCCCCGCAACCGGTAATTTGCACAGCGATTATAGACCGCACTGCAGGGTTCAATTTGATCGAAAAACCATAATGGGCGCTGCGATAATGATAATGGAGGGTTGGTAGCACTCGCTCTTTTCGGAATAGCATTGTTATATCCATCAGAAATTCTCTGCTGCAACTTTAGTCTTCTGTTGATGAGCTTAAGTTTTTCAGCAGGAAGCGACTGAATGCGTCTTTTTATGTCATTCATTATCGGAATACTTTGCAGCCATGATCAATAAGCCTGATTTTGTAAATGATATCGGCAATTATATTGTACAACTATAGCCTAGGATCATGATCAACACATGTATATCTCCTCTGTAAAATGACAAATGGACTTATGGAAAAACAACGTATATTCTTCTGTAAGCATCTACGGCAAAAGCCAAAACAGCATCTGCAAACATACGTCTATACCCACCGATGCTAAGAAAGAGATACTACGATGGAAATCTACAAAGAATTCATGATTGAAGCCGCACATCACCTGCCTAATGTCCCTGAGGGGCATAAGTGTGGTCGTCTGCATGGGCATTCATTCAAGGTAACAATTTATATTGCTGGTGAGATAGATGAGAAAACCGGCTGGATCATGGATTTTGACGATATCAAGCAAGCCTTTAAGCCACTCTATGAACGACTTGACCACCATTGCCTCAATGAGATCGATGGACTAGAGAACCCGACCAGCGAAGTCCTGGCGCGGTGGATCTGGAGACATTTGCAACACGCACTACCCCAGTTGTCAAAAATCTCAATCAACGAAACCTGTACATCAGGTTGTCTTTATCATGGGGAAGATAGCTAGCAGAAAATCAATAGCCAACAGGTTATCAAAGTACGGAGTTTATTGTCCGTTTAGCTGAGAGGATTTCCTGGTTGCCAGACCCATTAATTTTAGAAAATCACCAGGGTCATCTGCGCTCATGAAATATTTTGGGTAGCTACGGTTCTGGTATAGCTCGTCGATCAGTTTACCATCGTTGCCCAATGCGAAGGTACGAGGCACATAGCCGCCATCAGGGGCATAACGGTCATTAAGTTTTTTTTCCCGATCTGAGTTTACCCGGATCATTATAAAATCAGACGTGGATTGTATAATTTTCGGGTTCAGAAAGATTTTCTTATAGGCATGACAAGTGGGACACCAATCGGCGTAAAAAATGAGGAGTATGGGTTTCCCAGTCTCCGCTGCCGCTTTAATACCACTGTCATAGTCGTGCCAGTCAATAGCGGTTTCGTTCCAGTCAGGCCTTTCATTGTCATGTGAAGAAGGCCTTCTGGATAACAGAGAGGGTGAAGTCTGAGGGATTATTGTAGGTAGTTTGACAGCTTCTGTCTTTGGAGATAAGGGAAAAGTTTTTTCATAAACGGAGAAAGATGTCGTCCGGGAATGTGCTAGTGCCTCCTCGATCAGGGTGCGTCCATCTCCGGCTTCGCCTCGTTCTAGCAAAGACTCATAGAATCGAGTATAAAAATGATCCGGATAGACGACAATCTCGACTCTGAACTGTAGATCAGCTTCCGCTAATGTTTCCTGGTAAGTGATCGCCAGGGAATCTCCGGGTGGGATACGGGTATCATAGAGTTCCTGGGACAAATCGGCAGTTGCGTCTCGTCCTATGATGGCTTCTTGAAGGCTGTCCGGGTAGCGTTCCCCTTTCCCATTAATAAGATAACCGCGGACAAAAATCTTGGGGGTCATGTAGGTGGGGAAATAATGCCCTGCGCCGCTATTGGTGACGGTAATGGTAGCCTGTAGAATTTTACCCGGGCGATATACGCGCTGCGTAAAATCAACATCCACCGTAATCCCTTTTTTCACCATCTCGGGATCATGGATGCCACGCCAGAGATGGCGCCGCTCTGGCATATGACAGGTTTGGCACTGAATACCTAATGCTGGGTAGCGACTATCTTTCCATTCCTGGTAGGTATTTTCGATCAGTTTCCCGTTGAGGGCATAATCTTCCGGATCAAATTGATGACAGCTCGCGCAGAATGCGGATTTTGTAAAGGCAGTCTGGGCCGAGAAACCACCATGAGGTAAATCCTCATTGATCCTACCGACCTCCTGCGGTTTATTGCGTCGTGGTGGGCCATATCGCTGATGCTTTCTGACGTGGCAGGCCGCGCAGATCAGTCCCTGAGTTTGTAATGCTGGGTCAAAGTCATGGTTATTAGCCCAGCTCCCATGCAGGCCTGTGCTATCAAATAGTACATCCTGTTGCTCCGCATTTGGTGTATGGCAGGACCAACACACTCGGGCCGTCGCCGGATCATGTTGAACCATCTCTACCAGTTGGCCAAGGATACCCGGCCCCATGCTTTTACTATGGATCGTTGTTTGCCAGTCCTGATATTGTTGAGGATGGCAGGTACCACAGGCTGCAGGTGACAGAGAGGCTTCCAGGCTGGAATATGTCGCTGGTGGTTTGCCTTGCAGAGGTATCGTATCCTGCCAGTGTTGCGTTAGAAATTTCTGTTCTTGCAGGTTTAATTGAGGTATATCAAGTTTGAGTGCTTCTGCTGATCCGATATAAGCCAGAAGCAGAACGACAGCATATTTGTATCTCATCACCATAGGTACAGAGCTTGAAAATTCGAAATAAACTACCCCGCCGCAAGCGGATGGGGTTTGATGTTGTAGGAGCGGCTTGAGCCGCGAATTTCGCTGCGCCAAAAGTAGGCGCTTTAGGCGAGCAGCGGGGAATTGAACCCTCAGAGATTAAAAAAGGGCAGCCCAGACTGCACTGCCCTTTCCTGTCACTTACCTGGTTTTAACTATCAAAAATCTATACGGCTTACCACTTTTTACCGCAGGGGTTTCCTTTCTTCATATCATGATTTTTCTTCCCGCATGGGTTGCCATTCATCATGCCACAGGGGTTTCCTTCCTTCATGTGATGCTTTTTCTTCCCGCATGGGTTGCCATTCATCGTACCACAGGGGTTTCCTTCCTTCATGTGATGCTTTTTCTTCCCGCATGGGTTGTCATTCTTCACGCCACAAGGGTTATGTTCTTTTTTCCCGCATGGGTTTGCTGATGCCAGTTTTGTCATACCGAGTGTCTGGGTGTCCGCCATTACGGCAGCACTGAAAGAAACACTGACAAACAGGGCCAGAATTACGGCAATAGCTTGCTTATACATGATTACTTTTTCTCCTCAAGTCTTGATATTATTTTATTTAGTGAAGGTACATATACCCCTCAGAGGGGTACTGGAACAAGTCCAGTTCATCTCGGTTAAATTATAATTTCAACCGAATATAGAATAATGCATTCCCCACATGGTCCTAATTAGTCGTTGTACCACCCGTATCTTACAAGCAAAACAAAACATCGGGAATGAGCACGCACAAATATAATAAAAAACATTAGTTATATTCTATAATAGTTTGATTATTATATATTATATTATGG